>JAFOZC010000020.1 GCA_017391305.1 Oscillospiraceae bacterium
AGGTGGGGGCAGTGACCGTTGCGGTGTGGTTGTGACCTAACTTGGCGACGGTTGCGTTAAAGCTGAAAGTGCCGTAGGTAGTCGTCTTCCACGTGTACTTGTCTGTGCCATTGGCGGTACAGGTGGGGGCGGTGCTTGTGGTCTTGGTGTAGTCCGTGGTATTCAGCTTGGGAAGTGTCACAGTGGTCGTGCCGGAGCAACGGGAGCAAGTACCGGTCAGGATGCCTGTTGCGGAGGTGGTGGGGTTCTTAGTGGCCTTATAATTCGTGTAATTGTGGCCGGTTGCGGCAATGCTCTCGGTTCTTGTCTGTGAGCAAGGGGTACAAGTGAAGGTTTTTACCCCTGCTGTGGTACAGCTTGCGGCGGTGGTAATGCTTCCGCTGTTCCATGTGTGGGATACGGTATCTTCATAGCTACACCACTTGCAATAGCGCTTATGCTGACTTGCTCCTGTGGTAGTGTAGGTAAAGGGGTGGTTGGCCTGATCCACAAAGCCACAGGTGCTACAGGTACGGGTATGCTGTTGGGCAGAATATTGGCTGAAAGAATACCGATGCCCTTCTGTTTTGTCTGTATAGCCGCAGGAACAGCTTCTTTCGTGTTTATTATGATCTCCAAAGGGCCGGTAAGTGAAGCTGTGTGCCGGAGTATCCTTTTGGGAACAGTTGCTGCAAGTCCGAGTGTGCTGCTGTTCATTTAGGGGTGTGAGGGTATAGCTATGGCCTGTGGGAGCAATCGTCTCGGTCTTTGTTCCCCTGCAAGTAGTACAGGTATAGGTTCTCACCCCTTGGGCGGTACAGGAAGGGGCAGTAGTGACCGTCCCCTGATCCCATCGGTGGTCTGCTATAATCGTGTAGCCGCAGGCGCAAGTACCTCTGTGGCCTTTATCGTCTGCTTTGACATAAGTGAGACTGTGAGGCTCTCCGCGATATTGAGCGGTGAATTCCGTATCCTTTACAATCTGAGACTGATCCTTGTCCCAGCCTTTAAAGCTGTAGTGCTGTTGATCGTCATAAGCTTTTTGTGGCGCTATCCCTGTATAGATCGCCTTCTGTCCGTCTACCACTTCTGTCTGCCCCAGAAGAGTGCCGTCTGCATTGAACCACCGAACCATGTGGAAGGGATGGGGCAGAGCGTTCTTCTTCCCTACAAACAGGTAGTCAAAGGTGACAGTGCCTAATTCCGTATCACTCTTACCGGAGCAACCGTAAAGATCCATGCGGAAGGCTGTGATCCGTTCTGCTTCTTTCATGCTTTCCGGCACAGGGAGAGTCATCGTAATATATTCCCCTGAGGCGATCTCCTCCGGAGTCAGAATACGGATGGCTGCCCGCTGCAAGGTATCCTTGCCGTTAATATGGGAATTTTCGTTGGTATAGTAGTACAGACTCATACGTGTATCCGTATAGGAAACGAAATTCTCTAACTTAAACCGCAACTGGATATACTCAGCTTCATGGGGCTTGTAGCTCAGGGGAAGTGCATTCTGCAAGCTGCGGCCGGTCTGAACATAAATATACCCTGTTTCGTCCGGCTTCACGGTTACGGACATCGTTCCCTTTTGATGATCCATTACGGGGGTGGAGGTAAGGCTACTATGACTCCAAGCAAGAGTATCGAAATTGATGCCACCGTAGGCTTCCCCTTGATACCGTCCCTGTGCCTCCTCGCTGTTGGTAAAGTCAAATAACACACCTTGGGAGGGTGCGTGGGCTTTGGAGCCTACATAAATGTAGTCGATCTCGATCTTGCCTACAGAGCCGTCTGCCTTAGACTTTACGCCTCGGAAGCGGAAGCCTAAGGATTTAATATAATCCGCCTCTCTAAAATCCTTTGGCAGAGGAATCTGTATCATTTGATACCCCTCTTGGTCAATGGAGAATTCGACTGAATTATAGGCATAACGAGTGGAGACCCCATTTTTCTCGGCAACATAGAGAAGGATCGCATGGGGATGCTCTCTGGGAGCCCTCTCCAAAGCCTCTGTACGGAAGCGGAGTTCTACAATTTCCGCATTTCGGGGATCGTAGGATAGAGGATGCTTATCCTGCTGTGACCAAGGGTAAGTGCCGCTGACTGAAGATGTCTCCAAATAAGGACCGTAATGCTCATCGACCCCCAAGGTAGCATAGTAGTCAGAACCCACGTAGAGAGACAAGGTGCCTTTTTCGTTATCAATGGTATAGTAGCGGTCTACAGAATCACTGCAGGCACTTGCCCAAGCTCCACTGTCCTCCCTGTCAAAATCAAAGCCACCATAGGCACCTTGATCATAACGGAGAGCCGCCGCATCTTCATTAAAGTCGAAATACAGATGATCTGTACGAGGTCCGATGTAGATATAATCTACAGTAACAGAGCCCTGTTGCATGGAATCAAAAACGATCATAATCCCCTGAATTTCTTCATAGGTGATGAATTTACTCTTACGAAGATCGTAGGTCAGGGTGATAAACTGATTTTCTAAGGAGCCAGCGTCCATGCACTCCACAGGGATTTCCATTTTCAGAACCTCTCGTGCAGGATTAGGGCGCTGGGCGGTGTTGGCCTCACTGCTCCAGCAGGAAGATCCCTTGGGAAGATAGTACAGAGTGACACCTTGGGTATAGTTGCCGTATTGTACGGCATCCTTGAGCTTCAGACGAATTTGGAAGATCTCTGCATCCTTGGGGTTGAAGCGCAGGAAGTTGGCATAGTTCTTAGAGGTATTCCACGCGAAATGTTCCACTGCATCCGAGGGCTCAATATTGGTGTTCCAAGTATTTTCACTGCCGTAGGTAAGAGGAACGGATAAGAAGCCGTTTGCAATGGTAACAGACTTTCCGTCTATATTGGCGGTTGCCCAATTGCTTGCAATGCTATAGTCCTTGTAGCTGTACAGGGAGCTGTTGTAACGAGCCCTGCTGTCTGTATCAAAGTCAAACAGGAGATAATTGGGCTTTGTTACAGAGAATTCCCCTTGAAGGGTCTTCCCTTCTATTCCCCGAAAGCTTAGGGTAAGGACGGTTTTGTCGGTGCCTGCTTCGGTCATTTGAGGGTCCAGCCTTGTGGGATAGAGCTTGCGATTAAGCGTAATCTTAAGGGAGCTGAGACTCTGGGAAGGATCAGAGGCTGACAGGGTGAATTTCCCCGTCTGTTCCCGAATCATAAGGATGCAGGGGGCGTTCACGGTGATCCCCTCGTAGGTACCCGCTTCCCAGAATACCATAGCGGTAATGCCCAAGGTGTGCTCACGGATCACGTGGAGCTTTTCCGTGGCACAGAGGATGGAAACATCCGGCTTTTGGGTATAGGCGGCGGTTTCTGCAGAGGTTTTTTCCGGGAGCATCACATAGGAATAGGTGCCGTTTTGCGGCTTACTGCCGTGATCCAGCCATATCTCATAGAAGCTGTGCTGTTCCGTTTTAGGGGTGATGCCCAAATAATAGGCATTGTAATCGTCGTTGCTGTCATTCCCGTCTGCGGTAGAGACTCGATAGGTTTTGTTGATCCCCACCTTGCCTCCTTGAGGGAAATAATAGCCACCGAAATTTTCTGCATATATCCATGTAGGATTCTGATAGGTCTTGGGCTGAGAGAAGCTGTTGGTCTTCTCCAGCAGAGTCCCGTCTACCATAAGATCCTCTGTCCCCAAAACAGCAGAACCGTTTATACTTCCCTTTTCCAGCAGTTCTCGGTTGTCCACATAGGTATAGACCGAACCGCTTCGGGTAGAGAAGTCGATATCGGAGCCTACACAAACAATTTCGTCATCAAAGAGGAAGTAGGATTTCTTAGCCTTTAGGTCAGAAACCAAAACCTGTTTCGTCTTGTTGTTTTCTGCATATTCATCCTTCGTGGAAGATGCATCGATGAAGGCGATCTCTGCTTTGGATTCCGCTTGGGTCCAGCTATAGGATTCAAAATCCATAGCGGCGGCAATAAATTGTCCGTCTAATTCCGCACCGCCTACAAAGGTGGCAATGGCTTGTCCCAGACTGTTGTATTCCTGTGTCCAAGTCTCCTGCTTTGTTTTGGTATTATAGCTGTAGGTAGTGCCGGGTACATATTTGATCCGATTGCTCCAAGGCTCGCGGTTGGAGTTTGCCTCCTGTGTAGTACCGGGAACACGTTTCATATTCGCAAATCGCTGGAAGCTTTCGCCGTACTGGTCATAGGTATATGTGGTAGCGTCGTTATACACATATACCATACCATCTCCCGTAAACCAGCCGTAGCGATTCCGACCGCTGATGCTCTCATAGGGGGAAATGCGATTGGAGCTCATAGCGATCCCTACCGTGTAATCCTTCCGATGCTGTACGACACGGTCTGTTTTATATCGCATGACGGCATACAACTCGTCATCTTCTGCAATCGTTTGATCAAAGACTACGGTTTTTAGGATATTGACCAGGTTCACATCCCCGATAGCCGCGGCATATCGGGCGTAAGCCTTCTGTGTTACGGCATCTGTTTCTCCTATGATAATATCACGGATAAACTGTTTGAGCTGAAGATCCTCCTTAGGGCCGAAACAGCCTAGGAGCTTTAGCGCCCCCTTTATGACCACAGGCCCCATAGACAGAGCACTTTGGGGCTCTCTGCCGTTGCTCTGGGTCATAATGCCGGAATCCATCATAAGAGGTTTGAACACATCCATCATCCAATAGAACTGGTTCATAGCCTCCTCTGTTTCCGGTTCAAAGGCCGTTCCGGACAGGAGACTATAGGTATCGATCACACGGGAGATCAAAACGTCGATACCGTAACGACCCTCCATAGCATAGACCCCATGACAAATATAGGAGCCATCCTCCTTGACGCCGTCAGAAAAAGATTCGTCATTTCCCATAAAGTACGTCAGATTGACCTTTGTTTCATCCATGAGGCTTCCGTTCTTGACAATAGGGGCAAGCATAGGCATTAGGTTTATTCTGGTTCTGCGACATTCCATTTGGGATGTAGGATTGCTGTGGGTGTTGGGACGGATGCGGTCGATAAAATAGATAGCGGAATTCGCCAAGGTTTTTGCCGTCTCCCTCTCGGCGGCAGTTTCAAAGGGGTATAGCGCCAAAAGAGTCCTGCCGATTTGACAGGGAGCTTGATAGGCCCAATCCCACCAATTGTAGGTTGCAGTGTTGTTAGCGCCGTATCGTTGCTCACTCCAAAAATCCTCGTTATAAAAAGACAAGCTCTTATTTAAGCCATAGAAAATAGCCGCCCGCAATTCCGGATTGTCGTAGAGCTGTAGGGTCTGCACCTTCCCCCCACTGTCCTTATAGGTGTAGGTGGCACCGTAGGTAGCATAGGCTCTTGCCATGTGCTGTAAATATACCAGTTGATAGCCCATGACCGCACTGGTGCTTTCCACGGTAATATCCTGATTGCCGAAGAGTCTGCCGGGGTTGCTGCGATTCTTTTCTAAATCCAGCCAGTACCGTCCACCGTTGTAAGCAATGCCGGAGGTAGTAAAGCCTCCACTATTGCGCCCCTCTACAATGGCTTGGATCTGTGGGTCTGTCCAGTCCACGTCAGCACCTCCGAAAAGTGATGCTTGATACTTTTCAATCAGTTGTTCCCACTGCTCATTGGTGTAGCTCGCCCCTCGCACCTGGGGAGTCAGTGTCGCAATGAGAGAAAAGATCAAAACAAGGGCGATACTCAGGGTAAAAAGCTTGATTCTCATACATACGCTCCTTTCATTCAGATATCTTCTGCTGAACCGATTTTCAGCCGTCTGCACGATTTGCAAATATTGAACAAGGCAAAACAGGAACGGCTGCGTTGATCCCTTAATAGATCCTCAGCGCTGCCTCAGCCACGGCTTTTGCAACGGTGGGGGCTACACGCTTGTCCAGAGGGTTGGGGATAATGTAGTCGGGACGCAATTCCTCCGGGGTGATCAAGGCCGCAAGCGCTTCGGCGGCGGCTAATTTCATTTCCTCGGTGATAGCCTTGGCTCTCACATCAAAAGCGCCACGGAAGATACCGGGGAAGACCAGTACGTTGTTGATCTGGTTG
>JAFOZC010000160.1 GCA_017391305.1 Oscillospiraceae bacterium
GATCTTTGCTGAGATCACCTCTGAGCAGGTACGTACCTTTGCTCCCAACGGTCACAGATCCGAGGTGTATTATTATCAGCTCAAGAAGGTCGTGACCACCAAGCATCTCATCCTCCTGTGGACCAATGCAAATCTTGTCCATGTACTCCACAAGGACGGCTTTGCCCCTGCAAGCTGTGAGGATTTCCTCCACCTGTTGGCAAGCAAGGGTATTAAGATCAAATAACAAGCAAAACGACATTCCGCAGATCCTGTTCACGGAATGTCGTTTTACAAAAAAGAAAGGAGAAGCACCTATGAATGTTCCGTCTTGGATCATCCTGATCCTCGTAGTTGCCGCCTTCCTCTGGATCATCCTTCGAGCTATCCTGAGAAAAAAGCAAGGCAAGCCCCTCACCTCCTGCGGTGGCGCCTGCGGTAACTGCCCCATGAGAGGAAGCTGTCACAGCCCCCAAAAAACAAAGGATCCCACCGAGGAATAAGTGTACAATATGACAAAGCTCCATCCTGCCGGATAGCAGGGTGGAGCTTTGAGATTTAGTGGGGATCAGCTAAACTGACTCAGTGCGGCATCGGAGTAGGCCAAGAGGGCTTGGCAAAGGGTACGGAGCGTGCCGGTCTTGTTGGCACCGTAGGTTGCGGCGCTGTATTCCATGGTCTGGGAGATGCGGCGCTGACCTGCGTAGACAGCAACGGATACATCGCTTCTCAGCTCTGCGGCAAGGAGACCGTCAAAGTCGAAGGAATAGTAGGACTTGGCACTGTCATAGACGGTGGGGTCTGTGAGAACCACGGTTTTCTTGGCACCGGTATAGTCGGTGTAGCTGACACGAAGGGTCAGATCCTCTACAGATCCGCTGTAGCTGCTTGCGTTCATGATGAAGCGCAGGACTACCTTGGATTCCAGACTCAGGGACTTGCCTGCCCAGGTGACGGAGGGGAAGAATAGGTCAGACAGGGTACTGTTGGTGGTACCGAATTCCACGGTTTCCAGATCGCAGAGGTAGCTGCGGTGGATATCGGTCATGGCGCTGTCTGCAAGGGCATCGGTGCGGTAGCCCTTATAGATCTGGGCGGCAGTGCCGTAGCGCAGAAGGTTTGCACACAGGGTCATGAGGGTTTCTGTACTGCTTGCCTTGTTGAGCTGGCTGTAGGCATAGGTAGCAACGCTGTACAGATCCGTTGCAGAGCAGAATTCCTTGCCGTCCTTGGTCATATATAGGGTGGCTTGGATCTCATCTGCCATAGTGACGGCGGTGATGCCGGTGAGGGTGAAGTAATAATAGCTACCATTGAGCACAGGCTCAAGCTTGATCTCTGTAGAGCCGGTGAGGACGTTATTCTCATACACAGGCAGCAGGCAGGACAGATAGAAGCTGTCGTAATTCTTCAATTGGGTGGCGGATACGGCATAGTTGATGGAAATATCACTGGCCAGATTCAGGGAGTGCCGCAGGACAACGGCGGTATCTACGGTGGGACCGGTCACAAGGACTGCACCGCAGATACAGCTTCCGTCGGTGAATTCATGGGGAGCTTCCTTGACTTCGCCACAATGGATACAGGTGAGCTTGTGGTAATCGCCGCAATTTTCCGCAGTATAGCTGTGGTCGCAGGCGGCAGGGAGCAGGGTGGTGTAGTGGGTAATGAGACGGGTGCTTTCCTTCCGATACAGGCAAACAGGGGAGACGGAGGAGGTCACAGAGGCGAAATACTGGAACTTTCTCTGATTGAGCTGGAAGCCCAGAACAGCGCCACTGCTTGCGGTGACGGTGACAGAGCCGTTGCTGTTCATGGCGATGGTGTTGCGGTAGCTGTCAGTGTTTCCGTAAGCAAGGCCGGTATAGCCACTGCTGTTGCCGATATAGATGCCACTGGCACTGCGGATGCTGTAGCCGTCATCGTTCTTCCGAATGCTGATACGGTAATTGTCATTGCCTACAGAGGGGATCGTGTGGTTGCTAATGGTAGCCATACGGCAATTGGTATTCACGTTGGGGGCAGTGAGACTGCCGTTGAAAATATAACCGTAGAGCTCGTAGACCAGAAGGTAATCACCGCTCCAATCCTCGGGAGCTTCCGTAAGCTTTACATAGTCGCCGTCGGAAACCTGAGTTTCTACCTCGTAGCTATACAGGGCGTAGAAGTAAACATCCTCTGTCAAACTGTAGCTGCTGTTTGGGGGGAAGAAGTCAAGGGCATCGGTGCTGTCCGTTACCGGCTCTGTGACCCAGCCGAGGAATGTATAGCCATTGGGAACAACAGTAGCCTCCGGCAAGGTCACGGTATCCCCAACATAGCCGGATAGGAACTGTCCGTCGGAGAAGTCCAAAATGGCCTGAGATCTGGGGGCGAAAACAATGCGGATATGGCAGTTGGAGGTGGGGGTAACGCTGAAGCGATTGCCCTCACGGACTACGGTGGCAGAACCGGTAAGGATCTGATAGCCGCCTACCTCATAGCCATCCTTGGGAACGGCGGTGATGACCTTTCCGTCCAGGCTTGCACTGCCGTAGGCTGCGTTGTTGACACTGACAACGATCTTGTAGGAGGCATCGGAGGCCATGCCGGAGGGGGTCTTCATGGTGTCGGGAGGGGTCAGACCGAACATGAGCCAAGCAAATTCCGGATAGTCGATGAAGACATTACGGTTGCCCTGGACATTTTCTGACTGGTCATTACGACCCATTTCCCACTGATCCACGGGATCGGACTCGCACCAGCGCAGGAGAGTGTCCAGATCCTCAATGGCACGCCCACCGTTATTGGCGGTGTCATCCTCGTCCATAGCAGGAAGATTGCTTGCGGAAACATCGCTGTAAAGGTTAGGCTGTAGCCAGCGGCAGTAGACATAGAGGAGAATTCGTGCAATGTCTCCCTTGATGTTGTCCCGAACCTCTACCAGATCGGCGCTTTTGAGGATCTGCAGAACCAGCTCGCCCTCAACAGAGCTGGTGGTCATTCCGTAGGCATCGTCGGCAATGTCACCGAAGTGGTAGTCGCTCTTGGCCTTGTTGACAGTGGAGATAGAGGGACGCAGATGGTGCAGATCCGCACCGCCGCCAAGCTGGGAGAAGGAGGCCTTGGACTTGGGCCACACGTGCTCACGGTTCATGGTTACGGAATCGATATCGCTGCGCAGTCTGTCGGTATAGAAATAGAGGTAGGTCTTTGCCCCTGCTTCCGCATCGGTCTTTGCCCAATTGGCGGCCAGAGAGTCGGCGGTAAAGCCTTCGTATATCAGATTGACCGTATGGGTCTGTGCCATAAGCTCATGAAGGGCGGTGAACAGAGCGTTGTTTTGGGAAGCCTTATAGGAATCTGTGGGGGCGCTTCGGCCGGAAAGCTTAGACAGTACGGAATAGCTGTTCTGCCCTGTATAATATTTCTCTGCCTGCTGGCTGAGCTCGGTGCAAAGAACATGTCGCGTACCCTGATTGGCACTGACGGTTCCTGTGGCAGCCAAAACGGGAGCAATGCTGCCCACAAGAAGGCACAGAACCAGGAATAGGGAAATTATGCCGGTATAAATTGGTCTTTTCATTGAATTTTCTCCTTCTGTTGTTGTAAATATCACGTAAGTTTTTTTGATCCATAGAAAGTATACTGGATTTTTGGTGAAAATGCAAGTTTTTTTATAAAAATATGTATAAATGTACCATAAAGCGACAACTATTCCAAAATGTAAATAATACACAAAATTAGGTGATGAATATTGTAAAAAAAGACAATATGAAATAACGCAATGTAAAGGGGAAAAGAGAGAAAACTGAAGATTGCTGAACTTGCCTTTTTTGGGGTTCTGTGGTACAATCATAGTGGTCATATTGGGCATCAGCCCAAAATATTGTATGGAGATGAAACGAAAATCATGAAGAAACTCACTCTGCGCACCCTGTCCCTGCTTCTGTCCATGGCACTGCTTGTGGGTATGTTCGCAGCTATGGCAGCTACTGTCAGCGCCGCATCCTACACCTACAACAGCGGCAAGCGCGGTACGGTCTGTACTGCTCTGTCCTCCAAGGCAAAGTCCTACTACACCGGTAGCTACACCTATTCCAGTTTGTATGCAAAGTCCGGCAGCACCCTGCGTACCTCCCTGCGCTCTCTCGTTAAGCAGAAGAACAGCACTGTCGGTTACAACGGTCTGCGTACCTACATGAAGTATTCCGATGCTTCTCAGGGTAGCAGCTCCAAGCTCGTGCTTTTCTACTCCGGCGCCACCACTACCAGCACCTGGGACTCCGGCAAGTCCTGGAACCGTGAGCATATTTGGCCCGATTCTCTGGGTGGCAGTGCGGTCGAGGGCGACCTCCACTCCATGCGTCCCGTAGATCCCACAGCTAACTCCTCCCGTAGCAACAACAAGTATGGCGAGGTTGCCAGCGGTGCCAAGACCATGAAGACCTCCTCCAGAAACGGCAGTGTTCCTTGCGGCTATTACAAGAATAGCGTCTTCGAGCCCCTGGACAGTGTCAAGGGCGACTGCGCTCGTGTTGTACTGTATGACTATGTTATTTCTACTTCTATGAGCTCTGTTACGGAAGTTTTCACCAATGTCAGCACTCTGCTGGAATGGTGCAAGAATGACCCCGTTGACACCTATGAGATGTCCAGAAACGATGCGGTTCAGTCCATCCAGGGCAGCCGCAATCCCTTCATTGATTATCCCGAGCTTGCTTGGAAGGTTCTCGGCTACAGCGTACCCTCCGGCATGACCACCCCCTCTAACGGCAGCGGCTCTTCTACCGGCGGCTCTACCGGCGGTTCTACCGGCGGTTCTACCGGTGGCTCTACCGGCGGTTCTACCGGCGGCTCTACCTCTACTGTTACCGTTAAGTTCACCGGCGCTACCGCTTCCCCCATTACGGTTGCAAAGGGTGGCCGCGTGACCCTGCCCACTCCCACCGGCATTCCCTCCGGCATGACCTTCGTGGGCTGGACCACCACCACTGTCACGAACAGCACCACTGCTCCCACTTACTATTCCGCAGGCAAGACCTATACCATCAATTCTTCCCTGACGCTGAAGGCTCTGTTCAAGTACACCACCACCTCCGGCTCCGGCAATGTGTACACCAAGGTCACCACTGCTCCCTCTAACTGGGCAGGTACTTATGTCATCGTGTATGAAGCAGAATCCATGATCCTGAACGGCAGTCTGAGCAATCCCGACACGGCCTCCAACTACAAGACCGTTTCCATTTCCGGCAGCTCTATCACTGCCAGCACCGCAGTGAACAACTGTGCTGTGACCATTACCGCTGTTTCCGGTGGCTATACCATCCGTACCGCCAGTGGCTATTACATCGGCAGAACCAGCAACACCAACGGTATGAACAAGTCCAGCTCCACCAAGTATGTCAACACCATTAGCCTGCTGTCCGATGACACTGTCAACATCAAGGGCAATGGCGGCGCATATCTGCGCTTCAACACCACCTCCGGCCAGGATCGCTTCCGCTACTTCAAGTCCACCACTTATTCCAGCCAGAAGCCCATCTGCCTGTATAAGCTCAGCGGCGGCAGCTCCTCTTCCGCAACCTATTACACCACCAATCCCTGATGGATAGGCGGTAGAGAAGATCCTGTCTCAAAGAGATCTATCAAAACAGCCAACATAAACGGCGAGTCTCCAATAGGAGACTCGCCGTTGGCTTTTATTGGGAGCAATTGCTCAGGCTGCTTGTATGATATTTACAGGATTCTATTCGCAAGCTCTTTCGGCTTTCTCCTTAAGCCACGGGGACGTAGCCTTCCAGAGTCAGGAGGTACTTGCCTTCTTCCGATCTGAGCCAGTTGCAAAGGATTCTGGAAGGGGAATCCTCCGGGGCATCCGCAGGGAGAACGGCATAGTAGGGATTCAGGTGGGGATATTCCCCTGCGGCGATGGTGTCGGCATTGGGATCTACACCGTCGACGGCGATGATCTTCAGACCCTCTGCCATACGCATGTCGTTGGCATAGTAATAAACGGAGTAGCCGATGGCATTGGCGGAATTGTCATAGTTCTTGACGCTTTCCATGAGCTCGCCCATACCGCCGATGATCACGTCTATGGGAGCTTCTGCGAAGGGGGTATCTCCCATGACCAGCTTCTTCATAAGGGTCTGAGAGCCGGCATCGGCATTGCGCTGGAAGGCAATGATGGCCTCGTCATTGCCACCGACCTCTTTCCAATTGGTGATCTCGCCGGAGTAGATCTTCCGAAGCTGTTCTGTGGTCAAGCTGTTCACAGGGTTGCTGGCATTGACCACGAAGATGAGGGCATCGGTGGCAATGGGGGTCATTTCGTATTGGAAGTTCTCCTGCGCCATTTCCTGCACCACAGATTCGGCGGGCTCTGCGGCAATGAGCATGTCGCAATCGTTCCACATCAGGTTGCGGTAGGACTGGGTGGTACGGTTAAAGGAAATGAGATCGGTAACCGCATCACGGGGCTCGCCTAAGAGAACAGAGGCAATGGCTTCTCCCAGAGGAACCAGAGCGGTAGAACCGTCCATACGGGGGAAGTTCTCGCGGGTGAAGGTGAAGAGTTCAGAGTCTTCTGTTGAGGGCTCGGTGGTTGCGGTAGTGTCTGTGGGCTCTGTGCTTGCGGTAGTGTCAGTGGGAACGGGAGGCAAGGTCGGGGTGGTTTCTGTGGGATCCACAGGGGTAGGGCCACAGGCGCTCAGCAGAAGCATGAGGCAGAGAAGAAGGGGGATCAGCTTTTTCATTTTAGGGACTCCTTTCTAATGTGAAAAATTATGTTGGATATCGTTATCAATCGTCCATGGGATTGCTCAGGGGATAGGAGAAGATCAGTTCCCCTTGGGCATTGTAGAATTGTGTTCCATTGCGCCCTGTAAAGGCTCCTATGTCGCCGGGGCAGTGGATATAGTTGTCATAGTTTGTTTTTGGATAGGTGGCGAGCACTTCGGCATTGTGATTATAAAGGACAAGGTTTTGACCTTCGGGAAGAAGGATGTAAGATCCCGAAGAGTCAGGATCCAGACTGTACAGAATATCCAAGTAGCTTTCATATTGGGTCAATTCCCGGAAATTTGCGGAGTATATGACATAGTGGGTGTAATAGTTCACTTCAATCAGGGGAGCATCCGGAGAGCCGATCCAACCACAATCCCATGCACCGGGGAGGGAAAGGGTTTGACCGGTTTGACGATTCTCTAAGGTCTTTGTTTTGTAGTGGTAGATCAGATTGCTGTTAATGACCTTGACAACCTCGCCGCCCCACTGAAGCTCACCGTCCGTGTTGTAAAAATCCACGACGCCTCTCTCGTCCTTCACATACCAGTAATCGTCATAAAGATTCAGATCCAAGGGGGTAGAGAACAGAAGATTCATATCTGTGTCGATCACCCCTTGGGTACGTCCGGATTCACTACCGGGATCGTCCAGGTAAACGTAGGCAAGACCGTTGCGGAAGTCAGAGGCATACTCGAAGCTTTGGGAAAGAATATTCCCCTTTTTGTCGATATAAACGGTTTGATCATCCATAGTGGTCACTGCGCTTCGACCGCAGGAAAAGGTAGATGCATACCGGTAAGGCCCCAAAAGCCTGCCGCTTGCTTCATTCAGAAAATAAAAACCTACATAGCGATAGCTCGTGTAGCCGTCCTCTTCGGGAATGCGCTCCATCAGATATAAAAGATACATGCCTTCTGAATATTTCAATGTTTCAATGAGCAGATCTGCGGTATAAAGCTCTTTGGAAGTAGTCAGGAGTTTGCCTTCCGGACTGTAGATATCAAATACGGGGATGCTTTGATCATCGTAATCCCGTTCCGCAATGATCCGACCACCGGAAGCGCTGATACTGCGATAGATGGGGTCGGTGACGATCCGACCGTCCATAGATGCCAAGCAATAAAGAATTTTATGAGATTGGTAGCTTTCGCCGTCATATTCCTCAGTATATTCCACAGACTTACCCAGTTCCCAAAAGCGATAAACGGTATCATCGTTGTTATAGTTATAGTCTTTTAGGGGATAGGCTGTGATGTACACAGGATCTGCAAGAATACAGCCATCTGCATCCACAATTCCATAGAGATCATATCGTCCATAAAATCCGCTGTGGGAAGTACATCCTACAAAGGGATAGATCAGGGTGTCTCTGTCAACAGGCCTGAGATCCACTAAAGGCTCGGGAGACAGACGTGTGTATTTGGCTGGAATGTAGCTTGGGGAAGGAGAGTAGGAGGAGAAGTCCGACTTTACCCCGGAGGAGCCGATGGGGATTTCAAGATTTTCGGTTATGGGAGGCTCGGTGCTTTCGGAGGGAGGGGAGGGATCGGGGGGAGAAGTCGTATCGGTTTGGGAGGGGAGGGGAGCGGTGGTGCTTTCCGTTTGGAGCTCTGTGGGAGCGATACCGCCTCCACAAGCACTCAGGGACAGGAGCAGTGCGAGAATGAGCAGGATCGGCAGCGTTCGTTTCATAAAATTTGTCCTCCTTGAATAAATTTTGGTCTACTTGACGGTGAAAACACCTGCCGGGGGATACAACTGTCACAAGGGGAGCTGTGTGGATATACACAGCCAAATATGCGCCTGTTCTGCTGTGGGATGGGAAATGCTTGCGAAATAGGGGAAAAATAGGAAGGAGACAGTGGTCGGGTGTCTTTGCGGTGGCTGAGAAAAGTACAGCAAAGAAAGAACCCGTCCAATGTCTCCTTGCTGTGTTTTTCAGTGGAAATGAAAATAAAGCTGAGAAATCAGGGAATTTCAAAGGGGGTATTAAGGTAATAGCTTGAAATGCTCCAGAGCCTTCAAAATGCCGTCATCATCGCAATCCGGGGCGATATAATCGGCGGCGGCTTTACACTCCGCAGTGCCGTTGTCCATGGCGACACCGATGCCTGCGGCTTTGAGCATTTCAATGTCATTCTCCGAATCGCCGAAGGCAATGGCTTGGGAGGCATCTAAGCCCAGATCTTGGAGGCATTGGAGCATACACAGCTTCTTGCCTCCTTGGAGGGAGATGATATCCTGTCCCGTCTGATGCCACAGGGTCGTACGGCTGTGAGGGACGAGGGGCAGGAGCTCTGCGATTTTGTCCCTTGTAGTGAAGAGCACTACCTTATAGACGTTCTCGGAGAGAATAAGTTCCATATTTCCTATGGGAGGGAGTTTGGTATGAATGTCTGCCATAGTGGTCTCTGTGACGGGATCTGTGTGGGACATGAGACTGCGTTTGTCACTGACCATCCAGCAGACAATGTGATTCTCCTTTGCCCATTGGTAGGCAGTCAGGACATCACGGGGATCTACGGGAGTGCCGTAAAGCAGCTCCCCGTTTGGGGCATAGGCATCCTGACCGTTGTTGGTGAGGAAGCCGTCAAATGCGATCCCGTCCAGCAGACCCTCTTCTGCGATCTCAAACTTAGAGCGTCCTGTGGCAACATAGCACAGGATCCCCTTTTTCCGCAGGGCGGCGATGGCAGAAGGGAGGCTCTTGGGATAGACCTTGGTTTTCAGAGAAACCAGAGTACCGTCTATGTCAAAAAAGGCTGCTTTGATCAAAGGGCGAGTACCTCCACCTTGTCCGCCTCTGCCCGAAGCTTGATCTGGGAAATGGGGGACTCAAAGCTGTCAATGATCCGCTCTGCAATGGCATCCTCCAGATCCTTCTGGATGGTACGGCGGAGATTTCTTGCACCGTAGGTCAGGGAGTAGGACTTTTTCACCAGATAATCCACGACGGAATCCTCCCAGTAAAGGTGGATGCCACGCTCGTCCAGATTGGACTTCAGCTCGCCCAGCATGATCTTGGCAATGCCACGGAAGTCCTCCTCACTGAGGCGGTTGAAGCAGATGATCTCGTCTACACGGTTCAGGAATTCGGGACGGAGGAAGTCGGACAGGGACTTCATGGCCTTTTCCTTATTCTGCTCGGAAGCAGAGCGTCCGAAGCCTACAGAGCCGTCTCTGCGGTCAGAGCCTGCATTGGAGGTCATGACGATGACGGTGTTCTCAAAATTCACCACTCTGCCTTGGGCATCGGTGATCCGTCCGTCATCCAAAATTTGCAGAAGGACGTTGAGAACATCGGGGTGAGCCTTTTCCAATTCGTCAAACAGAATGACGGAATAGGGCTTGCGGCGGATCTTCTCCGTGAGCTGTCCTGCTTCATCATAGCCTACATAGCCGGGAGGGGAGCCGATGAGCTTGGAGACGGAATGGCGCTCCATATACTCGGACATATCCAGACGAACCAGAGAATCCACAGAGTCAAAGAGCTCTTCTGCAAGGCACTTGACCAGCTCCGTCTTTCCCACACCGGTAGAGCCTACGAAGATGAAGGAAACAGGATGCTTCTTGGTGGCGATGCCGATGCGGTTGCGGCGGATGGCTCGGGTTACGGCGGAAACAGCCTCGTCCTGACCGATGATCCGCTTTTTCAGATTTTCTTCCATGGTTTTCAGCTGCTTATATTCCTGCGCCTGGATCTTGCTGGCAGGAATCTTTGTCCACATTTCGATCACACGGGCAAGATTTTCCATGGTGAGGACAGGCAGGGGGATGGCTTCCAGATCTGTGATCTCCCCATCCAGACGGAGGATATTACCGCGGACAATGGCCAGACGCTCATAGTCCTGCTCCTGAGGAGTGGTGCTTTCTAAGAGCAGGGTCTCTTCCAGACGGTAGTCCTCCCGTTCCTTCCGCTTTTCCATAAGCCGGGACAGCTCCTTGCTCCGCAGATTCAGGTCGGAGCAGGCCTCGTCCAGCAGGTCAATGGCCTTGTCGGGAAGGAAACGATCGGTAATATAGCGCTCGGACAGGATCACAGCCTGTCTTGCGATCTCCGGAGAGATGCGGACACTGTGATAATTTTCGTAATAATGGGCAATGCCGCGTAAAATGGCGGTAGCATCCTCAATAGAGGGCTCTGCTACGGTAACGGGCTGGAAGCGGCGCTCTAAGGCAGAATCCTTCTCGATATACTTCCGATATTCGGAGAAGGTGGTAGCACCGATGACCTGAATCTCTCCCCGAGACAGGGCGGGCTTGAGGATATTGGCGGCGCTCATAGAGCCCTCGGAATCCCCTGCGCCTACCAGACTGTGTACCTCGTCAATGACCAGAATGATGTTGCCGCATTCCTTGATCTCGGTGATCAGGCTCTTCATACGGCTCTCAAACTGTCCTCGGAACTGAGTACCTGCGACCAGAGCGGTGAGATCAAGGAGATAAACCTCCTTGTCACGGAGCTTGTAGGGAACATCTCCGGCAACGATCCGCTGGGCAAGTCCCTCTGCAATGGCGGTCTTGCCTACACCGGGCTCGCCGATGAGACAGGGATTGTTCTTTTGACGGCGGTTGAGGATCTGTACCACACGCTCAATTTCCACCTCTCTGCCGATGAGGCGGTCAAGGCCGTTGTTCCGTGCCTTTTGGGTCAGGTTCATGCAGTAGGCATCCAGGAACTTCCGCTTCTTGGGCTTCTTGGCCTTTTCCCCTGTGGGAGTTTTCTCCCCACCTTGATCGGCAGGGCTCTTGGCATCGGAAAGCTCTTCTCCGGGATTGCCGAACAGGCGGCTCATGTGGGGGAAGGTGGCAAGGCGGCTGCCGATATCATCGTCCTCCTTATCATCCCCGGACTCTTCGGTCATGTCCATATCCGGACTCATGAGGTTGGTCATTTCCTCGTTGATGGTATCCAGATCCTCCTCGGAAAGTCCCATGCGCTTGACGATCTCCTCTACCTGAGGAAGCTTCAGCTCTCGGGCGCAGGTGAGGCACAGGCCTTCGCTGGTGGATTTGCCGTTTTCCAACTTGGTAATGAATACCACTGCCAAATTCTTCTTACAGCGGGAACAAAGAGTAGGTTTCATAAATAACCTCCTAAAAGGGTAATTGCAGGATTATCCAACATGGAATTTTTCGATACCGTCATCGTACCACAGTTGGGTCATGTACAGACCGCCGGGGGGGACGGTGGGGCCGGCGGCGGTGCGATTGCCGCTTTCAAGAATACTGCCGATCTCATAGGGAGAGATCTTTCCCTCTGCGGCATAGACAACGGTGCCTGTCATGGCTCTTGCCATGTTGTAGAGGAAGCCGTTGGCACAGACTCTGCACAGGATCAGCTTATCTTGGCGCTCTATCTCGAAATGATAAACGGTGCGGACGGTGGATTTGACATCGGTACCCACAGAGCGTACAGCGGCAAAATCGTGTGTGCCTACAAAGGCAGAGGCCGCCTGTGCCATGATCTTCTCGTCTAAATGCTTGGGATAGAACCAGGCGCGGTTTACGTAGAAGGGGTCCCGAATATGGGAATTGTAGATCTGATAGGTGTATTCTTTCCGCACACAGGAGCCGATGGCATTGAAATTCTCGTGAGTCTCACGGGCATCGAAGACCACGATATCCCCGGGCAGGTGGGTATTGAGGGCATAGGGGATGCGATCGGTGGGAATACGGGAATCTGTGCGGAAGTTTGCCACATAAACACGGGCATGGACACCGGCATCGGTTCTGCCACAGCCTGTGATATGAACCTTATGCCCCACCACACGGGCGGTGGCTTCCTCTAAGGTCTGGGCAACGGAAACGGCATTTTTCTGCACCTGCCAGCCGTGGTAGGCAGAGCCGTCGTATTTTAAGAAAAGAATAATATTCCGCATGGAAGGGCCTCCTTCTCTTACAGACCGAAAGGACGCAGGACGATGATCCCAGCCAGAAGCAGGATGCCGGCAACTGCAGCCACGGCATCTAAGGAGCTGTAGCGGAGCTGCTTCATCTTGGTCCTGCCCTCGCCGCCGTGGTAGCAGCGGCATTCCATGGCGGTGGCAAGCTCCTCTGCACGGCGGAAGGCGCTGATGAACAGGGGAACGAGAATGGGGATCAGAGCCTTAGCACGCTGAATGAGGCTGCCGTTCTCAAAATCCGCACCTCTTGCTTTCTGGGCAGACATGATCTTAT
This sequence comes from Oscillospiraceae bacterium, assembly GCA_017391305.1. Lineage (GTDB taxonomy): Bacteria > Bacillota > Clostridia > Oscillospirales > Oscillospiraceae > JAZOXB01. The sequence goes on from JAFOZC010000160.1 coordinate 12,928, forward strand.
CCGTTTCTTCAATGAGGGTGGGGATGAAGCGCAGGGCAATGCTCATCATCATGGCAAGCTCATGGACGGGGAAGCGGAGCTTCTTCAGAGGGCTCAGGAGAGACTCCAGACCGTCTGTCAGGTCAATGGGGGAGGTGGTATAGGTCATGAGGAAGCTGCCGCTAATGAGCAGTACGATCCGCAGTACCAGAAAGAAGGCATTGTGGAGTCCTTCTTCTGTAATGCGTAGGATCCAGAACTCTGCCAGAACCTTACCGGGGGTATAGAACATGTTGATCAGGGCGGTGAAGATGATGACAAAGATCAGAGGCTTCAGACCCTTGAACAGAGATTTTAGGGGAATGCGGGACAGGCTCACCGCAAGGGCGAGGTAGCCTAAGGCAAGGCCATAGGACAAGAGCCCCCTGCACAGGAAGAGGGAGACGATATAAAGAAGCAGTAATAGCAGCTTGCTACGGGCATCCAAACGGTGGACGAAGCTGTTTCCCGGAAAGAATTGACCGAGGGTAATGTCTTTCAGCATATCAGCACCCTCCTTTCAGACGAAGGAGCTGACTGAGAGCCTCTTCCGGGGTATAGGTGGCGGCATCTACGGCAAGTCCCAGCTCCTTCAGCCGCAGGAACAGCTCCGTGACCTGGGGAACGGACAGACCGATCTCCTTCAGACGCTTGGCCTGACGGAAGACCTCTGCAGGACTGCCCAGCATCTCGATACTGCCGTGGTTAAGCACCAGCAGTCTGTCTGCCAGCCTTGCCACATCATCCATAGAGTGGCTGACCATAAGGATGGTGGCTCCCGTTTCCTTCCGATATTGGGCAATGTTGTCCAAAAGGGACTGACAGCCCGCAGGATCCAGACCGGCGGTAGGCTCGTCAAAAATGATGACCTCCGGCTCCATAGCAATGACTCCCGCAATGGCAACACGGCGCTTTTGACCGCCGGAGAGCTCAAAGGGGGACTTTTCCATGACATCCTCAGGCAAACCCACAAAATGGGCGGCGCGGTAGACACGGCGGCGGATCTCCTCTTCCTTCAGCTTCATATTTTTAGGGCCGAAGGCGATATCCTTGTAAACCGTTTCTTCAAAAAGCTGATATTCCGGGTACTGGAACACAAGACCCACCCGGAAACGGGCCTGACGGGTGCTCTGCTTATCCTTCCAGATGCTTTCTCCCTTTAAGAGGATGTCCCCCTGTTCCGGCTTCAGCAAGCCGTTCAGGTGTTGCATCAGGGTGGATTTGCCGGAGCCGGTGTGACCGATGATCCCCAGAAATTCTCCCGAGGCTACGGTAAAGCTCATATTCTTCACAGCGGTATGCTCAAAGGGCGTACCTCTGCTGTAGGTGTGGGATAGATCCCGTACTTCAATGATCGGTGTCAAATTATTTCCTCCCGGTGGTGGTCAAGCCTTTGCCCAGTTGCAAAGTGCCTGCGCACATTCTTCAGTGGAAAGAGCGTCCAATGGCAGATCATAGCCTGCCTGCTTCAAACGGTACAGGAGCTCTGTTGTGACAGGAACGGTGAGACCTGCCTGTTTGAGCTTCTCTACCTGTACAAATACTTCCTTGGGACTGCCGTCTGTGAGGATGCGGCCCTTGTCCATAACTACCACACGTTGGGCGCAAATGGCTTCCGTCATGTGGTGGGTAATGAGGATCACGGTAATACCCTGCTCCCGATTCAGACGGAGAATGGTCTGCATGACCTCCTCCCGTCCGTGGGGGTCCAGCATGGCGGTGGGCTCGTCCAGAACGATACAGCGAGGCTTCATGGCGATGACTCCCGCAATGGCCACACGCTGTTTCTGTCCGCCGGAGAGAAGGTGGGGGGCATGGCGGCGATAGTCGTACATACCGACGGCCTTCAGAGCATTGTCTACCCTGCGGCGGATCTCCTCTGAGGGGACTCCCAAATTCTCGGGGGCAAAGGCAACATCCTCCTCTACCACGTTGGCAACCATCTGGTTGTCGGGGTTCTGGAAGACCATGCCGACGGTGCGCCGAATGTCCAGAAGAGCATCCTCCTCCTTGGTATCCAGACCGAAGACGGTGACACTGCCTCCTTCGGGAAGAAGAATGGCATTAAAATGCTTGGCGAGGGTGGATTTACCGCAGCCGTTATGTCCCAAAATGGCCACAAAGCTGCCCTCTTGGATCTGCAAATTCAGATCCTCAAATACAGGGCGACCTTCTCCCTCTTGCTGGGAGGGGTAGCGGAAGGTCAGATCCCCTGCTTGAATGGCAATGTTCATGATGTTACTCATTTCTTCTCATCCTTGACCCAGCGCCCTGTGGAGCCGCAGGGGAGTACCAATCCCGTTGCGGTGGGAAGTCCCAGCTCATCGGACTGTGTGTGTCCGCCGTACTTGGGAGTGATGATGCTGTCTAAGAGACAGGTAAGTACAGAGGGAGCAAGGCCGGTGGTATAAGAGTTGATAATAAAGAATTCCGGATCATCGGACAGAACGCCGCTGACCAACTGCAGGAAGGGGAAGAGATCCTTCTCTAACTTCCAGATCTCTCCGGAGGGGCCTCTTCCGTAGCTGGGGGGATCCATAATAACGGCATCGTAACGCTTGCCACGCTTGATCTCTCGCTCCACGAACTTGGCGCAGTCATCAATGATCCAGCGAATGGGTGCCTCGGACAGGCCGGAGGAGGCGGCATTTTCTCTTGCCCAGGCCACCATGCCCTTTGCCGCATCCACATGACAGACAGAGGCACCGGCACAGGCGGCGGCTAAGGTAGCGCCGCCTGTATAGGCAAAGAGGTTCAGCACACGGAGGGGTCTGCCTGCATTGCGGATCCGGGCATCGATGAAGTCCCAGTTGGCGGCCTGCTCCGGGAAAATTCCCGTGTGCTTGAAGTTCATGGGCTTGACATTGAAGGTCAGCTCTCGATAGCGTACCTGCCAACGCTCCGGCAGGCTGTGACGGGACCACTGACCGCCCCCGGTGTTGGAACGGGCGTAGCGGGCATCGAATTTCCGCCAACGGGGGTCTCTCTTGGGGGTATTCCAAATGACCTGGGGATCGGGACGAACCAGGATATAATTTCCCCAGCGCTCTAATTTTTCGCCATCGGAGGTATCCAGTACCTCATAATCTTTCCAATTCTCTGCTTTCCACATGGTCATTCTTCTCCTGTTACAATGTTACCTTCGTACCATTGGGTCTCGGTACTTCCCTCTGTATGGGAGGGAGCGTTGGGAACGGTGTTGGGGACGGTGCTCGGACCCGGAACAGCGTTGGTGCCTTCATTGCCGCCTTCCGGGGGAGTTTCGCCCTCTGTGGGATTCTCGGTATCCGGGGGAACGATAAGGGTCAGGAGGCTGTGCATATCACAGGTATGCTCTTCCTTCTTCTCTTCCTCATAAATGTGCATGGGCTCGTTGGGCTTGTTCTTCTCTTCCTTCCAATCCTTGTTGAAGATCAGCATGGCAACTTCTTTGACGGTATTCTCACGGGACAGGGCGCAGAAGTCGTTGCAGAGCTTGCCGCTGCCTTCGCAGATGTTGACCAGAATGTGGCAATCGCACTTGTCCTTAGGGGCGTCCTTCTTGTACAGGGGGAACTTGCCGGTACGGTCGCCGCGGACATCCTTCTTGCACATTTCCTCGGCAAGCTTACCGCAATCCAGACACAGCTCGTAGGTCTTGACCTCGCCGGGCTGACGGAAGCCCTTCCAATCCAATCCTTCGTGGATGGGGCGCATGACCTGCCGCCACATGGCGATGGCGGGGTTGGTGGTGTTGGCAGGCAGAACGATCTGCTCCGGCTCGTCATAGCCGCACCAGACGACAGCGGTGTAATAGGGGGTATAGCCTGCATACCAACGGGTCTGGTCGTTGTGGGAGGTGCCGGTCTTGCCGCCACTGGGCATGTTCTTGATGGCGGCAGGGGTGCCGGTGCCTTCGGTGACGACCTTGCTGAGCATATAATTCATATAGTAGCTGGTACGCTCGCTCATGGCGGTGTGACTCTCCTGAGTATTGTCCAGGATGATATTGCCCTCGGGATCGATGACGGTGGTGTAGGTTCTTGCTTCACGGAAGATACCGTTGTTGGGGAAGGTGGCATAGGCCTGGGTCATCTCACGGACGGTCATGCCATAGGTCAGCTCGCCCAGACCCAGAGGTGCCAGAGCGATGTCCGTATATTCCTTACCGCCCTTTTCGATCCCCTCTACCAGAGTGGTGAAGCCCAATTTCTGGGTCAGGAAGGCATAGCTGGCTTCTACGGTGAGATCCTGAAGAACCTTGACGGAAATGGTGTTCAGAGACTGCTTGACACTGTCTACGACGTTAATGAGACCTGCATATCTGCGGTAGTAGTTCTGGGGCCACTTCTTATCCTTATAAACGGAGGAATCCTCGTATACGGAGGAGGGGACGATAAGACCCTGCTCAATGGCGGGAGCATATACGGCAATGGGCTTGATGGCAGAGCCCGTAGGCAGACGGCTCTCTGCGCGGTTGAAGGTCAGACTGCCTTCCTTCTGTCCCACACCGCCGGACATGGCGATGATGTCGCCGGTTGCGTTATCAATGACCACAATGGCAGACTGGAGCTGCTGGATACTGATGGTCTTGGGAAGATTGTCGGGATTTTCATAAACACGGTCCACCTGAGCCTGTACATCGGGATCCATTGTGGTATAGATCTTGTAGCCACCGGTCAGAAGCAACTGTTGGGCGGCAAGCTGGCTCAGATCGTACTGATCACAGAGATCGTCGACGACATCACGGTAGACGGTATCGACGAAGTAGGAGTAGCCGGTATCCTTGTCAACACTCAGGTTCTCCACACCGCAATCGGGGCAGTAGAAGTGAGAGCCGTCCTTCTTGTATTCGGAACGCTCACCCTTGAAGCCGCATTCTGTGCAGGTATAGGTCTCGCTGTCATACAGACCGTTGCGGAAGACCAGCTCCTGCTCCTTGGCGGCGGTATAGGCTTCCTCTGTGGGAATGTAGCCTTGCTTGTACATTTCGGACATGATGATCTGACGGCGCTTGAGGTTACCCTTGGGGGCAATATAGGGATCGTACATAGAGGGGTTGTTGGTGATAGCAATGAGACAGGCGCACTCTGCGGTGGTCAGTTCACTGACATCCTTGGCGAAATAGACCTTGGCGGCACTTTGCACACCGTAGCAGCCCTCTCCGAGGTAAATGGTGTTCAGGTACCATTCCATGATCTCGTCCTTGGTGTAGAGGTTCTCCACCGCAAGGGCGCGGAAGATCTCCTGTACCTTACGGTTAATGGTGACATCGTCTTCCTTAGACAGATTCTTAATGAGCTGTTGGGTAATGGTGGAAGCACCGAAGGAGGAATCGCCGCCGATAAAGTTCCGTACAGCGGAAAGGGTGCGGAGCCAGTCCACACCGTCATGCTCCATAAAGCGTCTGTCCTCAATGGCTACTGCGGCATTGATGAGGTCATCGGGAATATCCTCGTAGCTGACCCAGATACGGTTCTGGGAGGAGTAGAGCTGCTGCAGCTCCTTGTAGGTGTCGGTCTTGGGATCTCTGCAATAGAGCATGGAGGTCTGTGCCAGGGAGATGTTGTCCAACTGCAGGGAGTCGGCATATTCCTCAGACTTGGGGATCACATCGGTCTTCAGGTAGGTAGAGAATTTTCGGTAAAAGATCACTCCGGCACAAGCGGCAATGACCGAAAAGGTTGCCGCCAGAATCAGTAGCCATAGGATCACTCTGCCAAGAATATGGAGAAAGGCCTGAGAAATGCGCCAAGCAATATGGGGTTGCTTTGCGGGAGTTTGATTATGATTAGCCATAACGGTTCCTCACTTTCATAAAGTTACCAATGATCTATAATGTAATAGGGGGGAAGAATAGTACCGAGAGGGAGGTCGGCAGAGGTATACCAAACCCATTTTCCCTCATTATTATATTATACCACGCTTGTCAACAGGTTATTATGAACAAATCCACTGCTTTTCCACGGAATAGGGAAAAATTTTTTCAAAAACAGAAAAAATAAAAATCAAATGAAATTCCCCCTGATTTCCTCTTGATTTTTTCCGCAGAACAGGCTACAATAGGGACATAATCATTCGGGAGGATAAGATATGGAAGATTACAGCGCTGAGATCGAGGTCATCAGCATCACCGACGAGGACGGTGTGGACTACGAGCTGGAGGTTCTGGCAAGAATAGAGTACATGGGCTATGAGTATCTGGCCCTGACCCCGGCTGATGCTTCCGACGAGGCAGAGGAGCTGGAGGTCAGCATCCTGAAGTCTGTATACGAGAACGGCGAGCCCATTCTGGTAGCCGTAGAGGAGGAAGAGGAGCTGGAGACGGTTTACGACCTTCTTATGGAGCAGGTCTTCGCTGATGAGGATGAGGAGGAAGAGGATTACGACGACTGATCCCTTTCTTTACTGATTAGACGGTTGCATAAATATTTGGTTCCCTGCGGAGTTCGTGATAATTCCTTTTAAACCCACATCATAACATCGGGATGTCGATTCTCCCCGTTGTCGTGCAGGCCTCCCGTTTTCGGCTTTTGACCGAGAGCGGACGTTGGAAGCTGGTAAGACGGGGATAGATAACCCACCTGCCATTCAGTGCAGGTTATAATTGGGGTTACACGGCTTTGTGGGGGACCTTTTTATATTTTTGAAAATTTTTTGAAAAATTATAAGATTAGTACTTGAAACATTGGGAAAAAAATAGTATAATACCAACTGTTGTACCCTATGGTCTTATCTGTGGGGGAAGATTTTCACGATTGTGAGGTTAGAAACATGAGCGCATCCCGAGAAAGAAAAGAGCGTGCAAGCAGACCTGCTGCACAACCCGTCAAGAAGGAGAAGAAAAAGGTTTCTGAGGGCCTGATCCTTGCGATCAGCGTGATCCTGGTACTGGTCGCCGTGTTCGGCACCGTCCTGACCATCCGCTATTGCCAGAGCAACCAGACCGTTATGACCATCGGCGACAAGGAGCTGAAGGTCAAGGAATTCAACTATTTCTTCAACCAGACAGCCAATAACTTTGGTAACTACGCATCCTATGTGGGCATCGACACCTCCAAGCCCATCGACCAGCAGAATGTTGGTTCTGAGAACACCGCTATGATGTCTATGCTGGGCATGGATATCGACTGCCTGGAAGCCTATAAGCAGGAAGATGGCAGCTACGACATTACCTGGGCAGGCTACTTCGCAGAGCTTGCCAAGAACACTGCCGCACAGACCTATGCCATGTATCAGGCTGCACAGGCTGAAGGCTACGAGGCCAGTGAGGAAGTTGCTACCGCTATCAACAACGAGATGGCCAATGTCAGCATCTACTCCCAGATCTACGGAATGAGCGCCGATGATTTCATTGCCGCTCAGTACGGCAGAGGCTGCAACGAGGAGAACTACAAGGAGCATCTGACTGTTTCCTACACCGCTTCCGAGTTCGCTTCCAAGTATGAGTACAGCGCCGCTGAGATCGACACCAAGTACGATGCCGAGAAGGCTGACTTCGATGTAGCTGCCTACATGCTCTACACCGCAAGAGCAGAGGATTTCGAGGCTGAGGAAGAGACCGCCGAGGAAGGCGAGACCACCGAGACCACCGAAAACACCGAGACCACCGAGACCGAAGAGAAGAAGGTCTCCGAGGAAGCTATCGCCAAGGCTAAGGAAGCTGCTGAGAAGATGGTTAAGGAATTCAATGTTGATGAGGAAGGTGTCAGCGTCTATGCCGACCACACTCAGGCAACTGCAAAGTCCTACTCCACCGAGGAAGCTGCAAAGTGGATCTTCGAGACTGCCAAGGCAGGCGATGTGAAGCTCTTCGAGAACAAGGACACCAATACTTACTATGTGATCAAGGTTCTGGGCAATGACGTGAACTATCAGACCGTCAATGCTCTGCAGATCTTCATCCCCAAGGATGCAGAGGAAGGCACTGAGGAAGTTGACCACACCGGTCACGACCATGCCGCCGACGAGATCCCCGAGGCCGAGCAGATCGCTGCTATGACCGCAGAGGAGAAGCTGGAAGCTGTGAAGAACGGCCTGGCTATCAAGGTTACCGAAGAGAAGTTCCGTGAGCTGGCTGAGAAGTACAGTGACGGCACCCATGCTGTGGATCTGGAGGAGGCAAGCTACTCCTACATCAGCGGCAACATCTCCGGCAAGGCTCTGCTGTGGGCTATGGAAGAGCACGAGGTTGGCGATTATGAGGTATTTGAGACCTCTTCCGGCACCTATGTTGTATACTACAACGGTCTGGGCGAGACCTACCGCAACCTGAGCGTCAACTCCAAGCTGGTCAGCGAGTGGATCGAGAAGCTGACCAAGGAAGCTGTGGAGAAGGCTAACTTCGACCTGGAAGCTGCTATGAACGGCTCCGTCGGCCTGACCTTCACCCAGCAGAATCAGGGCTAATCAAATTGAAAAAATCTCTTGCAAGCTTCTTGCAAGAGATTTTTTTTAAAACAGGGAGGAATTATCAATGGAACAGGAAGCCTTTCTCCGCCAACAGATGCTTCTGGGAGAAGCTGCTATGGAACGGATCGCCAAGGCACATGTGATCGTATTCGGCATCGGCGGTGTGGGCAGCTATGCCGCAGAAGCTCTGTCCAGAGCCGGTGTGGGACAGCTGACCCTTGTGGACAGCGATACTGTGGGCATCAGCAATCTCAACCGCCAGATCTGCGCCCTGCACTCTACCATAGGGAAGTATAAATCCGACGTGATGGCAGAGAGAATATTGGATATCAATCCCCAATGCAAGGTCCGCTCCCTGCCTATGCTCTACTGCGAGGACAGTAAAGCGCAATTTTTTGACAGGCACTATGATTATATTCTGGATGCCATCGACCTTGTCTCCTGCAAGCTGAGTCTGATCTGCCATGCCAAGGATCACGGCATCCCTATCATCAGCGCCATGGGAACCGGCAATAAGCTGGATCCCACCCAATTCCGTATTACGGACATCTCCAAGACTTCCGGCTGTCATCTTGCCAGAATCATGCGGAAGGAGCTTCGCAATCGGGGCATCCTTCACCACACGGTTCTTTACAGCGAGGAGCTGCCTCAAAAGCCGGAAACCGCAGAAGCCCCTCCTCCCGGACGTCGTTCTATCCCCGGCTCTCTCTCTTGGGTTCCCTCCACCGCCGGTCTTATGATGGCAGGTCATGTCATTCTGGATCTGGCAGGGCAAAAGGAAAACGTCTAAGGGAACACTTTTCGTTCAGCCAAGTGCAGAGAGACCCCCGTCTTTTCTCTATCATAAGCGGGGGATGCCGTCCCTTTTGCATAGATCACAGGGCTATGCTTGCTCAAATAGCGAAAAAAACAGGGGGCTCTGACGAGCTCCCTGCTTGACCGAAAAACGGTCTGTGTGTGATCGGGACTATAAGCCGGGTTCTGTAATCGACAGCCATCTATCTCGACATACCGTTGCCGATATGCTCAAGCCACCTCCCCGGAGACGGTCGGGCCGACCTATGTCTCCTCCACGGTGTTGCTCCGAATAGAGTTTACAGCATCACAATGTTCCCATGTGATGGGTGAGCTCTTACCTCGCCTTTCCACCCTTACCTCCCCCTGCCAATATGGGCGGAGGAAGGCGGTATATCTCTGTTGCACTTTTCCTGAAGTCGCCTTCGGCGGGCGTTACCCGTTATTCTTGCCCTGTGGAGCCCGGACTTTCCTCATATGGGAGCCTTTCGATTCCCACACGCGACTGTCCGTCCCGGTCACTTTTCTATTGTACTTTATTTTTTCCATCTTGTCAAACATTTCATTATGAGTTATAATAGATTTATTCATAAAATATTCTTGTACTCATGGAGTATGGGAGAAATGAGGCGTTCACTTTGACACTGAACAGTTATTTTGAGGCCCTTCGGGGGAAGAGGATCCTGGTTTTAGGTCTGGGAGTCAGCAATCGCCCCTTGGTGCGCCTTCTTTTACAGCACGGTCTGGAAGTGACAGGCTGTGACAAAACCCCCAGAGAAGCTCTGGAGGAGGAAATCTTGACCTTGGAGCAGCAGGGGCTGAAGCTCAAGCTGGGGGACAGCTACCTTGAGGAGCTGGAGGCTGATGTTGCCTTCCGCACCCCCGGACTCCATCCGCTGAACCCTGCCCTCTGCGCTCTGCGTGACAGGGGCTGTCGTATTACCAGTGAGATGGAGGCCTTCTTTGAGGTTTGTCCCTGTCCCATCATTGCCGTTACCGGCTCCGATGGCAAGACCACTACCACCACCCTGATTTCCGAAATGCTCAAGAAGGCAGGACACCGTGTGTGGATCGGAGGCAATATCGGCACGCCTCTTCTGGATCGGGCAGAGGAAATGGAGCAGACAGACAAGGTGGTTCTGGAGCTTAGCTCCTTCCAGCTTATGGATCTGCACTACAGCCCCTCTGTTGCGGTGGTGACCAATATCACTCCCAACCATCTGGATGTCCACAAGGATATGGAGGAGTACGTGGAGGCCAAGACCCATATTTTCGCCTACCAGAAGACGGGGGATGTGCTGATCCTCAACAAGGACAATGACATCACCGCCGCCTTCCGCTCCGTCGGAGAGCATCGCTTCTTCTCCCGACAGGAGAAGGCGGATGTGTATTACGAGGACGGAGTGATCTACAGAGGCGGAAAGGCCCTGATGAAACGGGAGGATATTCTCCTGCCGGGACTTCATAATGTAGAGAACTATATGACCGCCATCCTTGCAGTGCAGGGCATGGTACGGGATGAAGATATCCTTGAGGTCGCTGCCAGCTTCGGTGGGGTAGAGCACCGCATCGAGCTGGTTCGGGTGAAGGACGGAGTACGGTATTATAACGATTCCATCGCTTCCTCTCCCAATCGCACGATGGCCGGACTCAGGAGCTTCTCGGAGAAGGTCATCCTCATTGCCGGCGGCTATGACAAGAAGCTACCCTTCGAGGAATTGGGAGAAGAGATCCTGCGGTCTGTGAAGCTTCTGGTCTGCACCGGTGGCACAGGCCCTCGGATCGCAGAGGCTACCGTAAGGGCGGCAAAGGGTGGCCCTTGTCCCGAGATCCGCAGTGTGCCGGATTTCTACGAGGCCGTTCATACAGCGGCGGAGCTGGCACAGCCCGGTGATGTGGTGCTACTGTCTCCTGCAGGCCCTGCCTTTGACCGCTTCAAGAACTTTATGGTTCGCGGGAAAGAATTTAAGAAGACGGTGATGGAACTGTGAGCAAAAAGACCTGTGCCGCCATTATTGTTGCGGCAGGAAACGCTTCCCGTATGGGAGGGATCGACAAGACCGTGACCCCCATTGGGGGTGTGCCTATGATTCTCCGTACGGTACGGGCTCTGGCCGCATCGGAGCGTATGGACGAGATCATCATAGTGACCCGACCCGATCTCATAGAGCCCATTGAGAAGCTCTGTGTCGGGGTAGGAAAGCCCCTTACCGTAGTCAGGGGAGGCAACTGCCGCGCCGGATCCGTTCTCTTGGGCTTAGAGGCCTGCCACAGTGAGCTCTGCGCCATCCATGACGGCGCCAGACCCTTTGTGACCACGGAGGTCATAGAGGCGGCTGTTTCTGCCGGAGAGACCTTCGGTGGGGCGGCTCCGGCCATTGCACTGAAGGATACGGTCAAGCGTGCAAGGGATGGGAAAGTGCTGGAGACTCCCGACAGAGCAAGCCTGTTTGCAGTCCAGACTCCTCAGGTTTTTTATACCGAGAGGATATCTGCCGCCATCCGTGAGGCGTTGGAGAAGGGACTGCCTCTGACCGATGACTGCTCTGCCGCAGAGGCTATGGGCATGGAGGTTCACCTGACACCGGGGGATGAGGAAAATATGAAGATCACCACCCCCTTTGATCTTGTGATCGGGGAAGCGATACTGAAAAGGAGGGAGCAACCATGAGGATCGGACACGGCTATGATGTACATCGCCTTGTGCCGGACAGAAAGCTGATCTTAGGCGGAGTAGAGATCCCTTGGGAGCTTGGACTTCTGGGACACTCCGATGCGGACGTACTTCTCCATGCGGTAATGGATGCCCTTTTGGGCGCCGCCGCTTTACGGGATATCGGCAATCTCTTCCCGGACAACGATCCCCGATATAAGGGGATCTCCAGTATGCTCCTTCTTCGTGAGGTTTACGAAAAACTTCGGGAAAAGGGCTATACCGTAGGCAATGTGGATGTGACCGTCATTGCTCAGAGACCGAAATTAAAGGAACACATTCCCGCTATGATCCGCAATATTGCAGAAACCTTGGAGATCTGCGAGGATCGGGTGAATGTGAAAGCAACAACGGAAGAACATCTTGGATTTACCGGCAGGGGAGAGGGCATGGCCTGTCATGCGGTCTGCCTGCTGAAAGAAAGAGAGGAATAAGGCTTATGTTTAAACCTACCAAAGAAATGACCCCTGCCAGAGCAGGGAAGCTCTGGAATTGGCTCGTGAAATGGGAGAGACGTCTCAAGCGCAATGTGGTTCTCTGCCGCATTATTCAGCCCCTTGGGGCAAGCATCTTCACCCTGAACATGCTGCTGTCTACCATGAATTTGTTGTATATGTTCGAACATCCCTCTGTTGTGGAGAAACTGAGCAAGATCCCTCTTCTTTCGGACATCCTCGGCAGCGGTTCGGTTTCTGCCGCATTGGATAAAGTGCCTCTTCTGCCCGCTATGGTCAAGAGCTTTCCCCGAGAGAGTATGAAAGCGGCTTTGGGATTTACCTGTTGGTTTGCCTTCCTGATTCCCTTGGCTGTCAGCGCTCTGGTGCTGGGTGTGCTGTTGGTTCTGCAGATCCGCAAAGCCCAGCCCATTCCTGCCCTGAAGGGAACAGAAGCACAGTGTGCCAAGGCTCTGGCCCATCAGGCTGAGCGTGTCTACCAGCTTCGTAAAAAGCTGCCCTTCTGGTCTGTTTTTGCAGAAACTACGGTGCTGACCGCACTGACCGCCTGGCCTGTTCTGGCAGTATGCCTGGGCTTCCTGGGAGGAGAAGAGCCTGCGATCTTACAGATCACCATTTCTGTCTTTGCGCTCCTTGTGTGCCTGTTTGTAGTATTCTGGGTCTTTGCAGGCTGTTTCTGGATCTTTGCAAGACTGAATTCTCTGTACTACTACGCTCCCGGCGAATGGAGGCTGTGGCAGCTGTTCAACGAGCTGGACGACCATTGGGAAAGTGTCGATCCTGCGGAATATGACCGTCGGGAAAAGGCGGAGAAGAAACACGGCTGATCCCCTTGCAGTGCTACAATAAAGCAAATCTTAACAAGCCCCAAGGCTCCGCTGCCTTGGGGCTTGTTGTGCAAACAGATGGGACAGGGCCTTCTGTATCCGAAGCTGTAAGGAGGAAAATTCGGTAAATAAATTGAAGGAAATAGCAATGGAATCATTGGCTGAAATATAAGAAAATAAGCTGAAAAAACATAAAAACTTATTGGTCAAAAAGAACAAAATGCGCCATGTTTTTTCTGACAAAACGACAATGAAACAGTGCTTGCAAAATTAGAAATTTCTGGTATGATTATAGTGATAAAGTACAGTGGAAAAGAGTAGCTGTACAATCAAGAATAGGAGGCTATACTATGAAAATCAAGCGCAGATCTATTTCCGTGCTGCTTGCTCTGGCAATGCTGGTATCTATGTTCAGCGTGCTCGGAGTCTCTGCGGCTACACCTGCCTCTTTGGACATTGCCCGCATCGCTGATGTTGCAGACGATGTTGCATTGGCCTTAGAAGCTGAGATCCAAAAGGGCAGCAAGGACGTTGACGGCATTTATTTTAATGTCACATTCCCCGCTCTCAATTTCGGCGACTGTGCGATGACCTACAATGAGTATCTGCTCATGGCCGCTAACGCTATCGTTGCTATCAATGATGGTAAGGCCGCTACTACCCAGATTCCCTTCAAGGCTGTGAAGGAAGGCGATCAGGCAGTGGTCAACGGCAAGGGCAACAGCCTGAACAAGGCTCAGTACGTAGAGCTGGCAGAGCGTGTTGCCAAGTACGGCAATGCGATGGGTTCTCTGCCCACCAGCTTCAACCGTCCCACCGACGGCTCCAACGTGTACGAAGGCCGTATGACTGTTTATTCCATCACACATCTCTTTGCAGAGGTACTGGCTTCCTACCATACCGCCAAGACTCTCCCTGCAACCATGAGCTTCATCCCCGTTCACTTCGGCAAGGTCAATGTGACCCCCGCTCCCGTTGAGCCCACTGAGCCCGATGATTGGTTCGCAGCTGTGATTGCAGCCGCTGTCAGCGTCAAGGCAAGCATGGCCAACAACATCCTCCCCGGCACCATCGCTGTCGGCCCCGTGAATGTCACTCCCGCTCAGTTCCTGTATCTGGCATGTAAGGTCACTGTTGCTCTGAACAAGGGTCAGACCAGTGGCAAGCTCACCGTTCCCACCGCTGCTGAGCCTGAGAATCCCCAGGGCACTGCAACCGGTCAGAGCTACAAGGACGACTATCTGGATATCGCCAACCGTCTGATCGCTTGGATCGATAACAACCAGCAGGCTCCCAACTACGCTACCAGCGCCGGTCTGGGTGGACCCGTCCACTACTACGATCTGGTCAGCGCCTTTGCAAGAATCGTTGCATTCTGGGAATCCGATGACATGCTTCCCAACTATGTCACCATTTCCGGTTGGTCCGGCACTGTGCAGGAGACCACTCCTCCCGCAACTCAGCCCACCCAGCCCACTCAGCCCACCACCAAGCCCACTCAGCCCACTCAGCCCACCACCAAGCCCACTCAGCCCACTCAGCCCACCTCCGCAACTCAGCCCATGACCGATGACTGGTACACCAATGTTGTCATTGCCGCTACCAATGTCAAGAACTATGTCACCAGCAAGGAAGAGATGCCTGCTACCATTACCGTAGGCACCACCGCTTGCAAGCCCGCACAGTACCTGTATCTGGCTTGCCAGGTCGTTATCGGCATCAACGGCGGACAGACCAGCGGCTCTCTCAGCGTTCCCAACTACGCTGAGCCCGAAGGCCCCAACTCCACTCTGAAAGCCGGCAGCTTCCAGAAGGCAGAATATCTGGATATTCTTACCAGAATTAAGAACTTCATGGACAACAACCAGCAAGCTCCCAACTACGCAAGCACCTCTCTGGGTCAGATCCAGCACGAGGGTGCCATCTACATGGCGGCTTGCATTCTGGACTACTATGCTGTGAATGGCAAACTGCCTGACAGCATTGCTGTGAAGCCCTGGTATGACTATCTGGGCGTTACCGTTGGCGACGCTTCCTTTGGCAATGACTTCTCTGCTTATAAGCAGTATATGGTACCCACCAACAATTGCCAGTCCACCAATTCCACCATTATTTCTGTTGCAAAGTCCGGTATGATGTACAGCTCCAGCTCCCGTGGCGGCTACAAGAAGCCCACTACGACCTATCAGGCTATGTGGAATCTGATGGAGTACATGTCCGCTAAGATCTCCTATGACTACTACTATGATACTCAGCGCGGCGCACTGGGCACATGGAATGCAAAGGCAGGTAACTGCTGCGACATGGCTCACCTGATGAATGCTTGTGCTCGTGCTCTGGGTGTACCCGGCCGTTACGAGCACTGGAACTGCCAGTTTGCAGTATCCAACACCGGCCATGTATGGTCCACGGTTTATTGCCCCGATGCCCCTGCTACCAACAGCTACAACAAGAAGGGCTGGCTCCCCGCTGACCCCGTTAACTCCCCCAACTACCTGGGTTATCAGAACCACACCAATGAGTACAGACTCAGCGGTCCTCACGCCACTCTGCCTTTCTAATTTACGGCTGTTGACGTGAACATGTTCTAAATTCAAACTGAGCCTCCTGCAATGAGAATTTGCAGGAGGCTCAGTTTATGATCCTACTGACTATAGCATGTACGTCAGAGCTTGGAGCGCAGTGATCCTTAAAGTGTCGCAGTCAAAAGAATTACAAAAGCAATTAGATGATTCGCCAAAAATACACTGCAAAATTTGGCGGTTTTTCAAGAGGTAAACCCTTGAAATATATGGAATTTGTGGTATCATTATAATGATACTGTATGGTGGTTTTTCCTGCTGTATGAATCAAATAAGGAGGTATAATGATGAAATCTAAACGCAGATGGATCTCTATGCTGCTGACACTGGCGATGCTGTTCTCTATGTGCAGTGTTCTCAGCGTTACCGCAGCCACCCCGGACTCTCTGGATATTGCCCGTATCGCCGATGTGGCTGATGATGTAGCGGCAGCTCTGGAGAACACGATCAAGACAGGTAGCAAGGATGTTGACGGCATCTATTTCGGTGTCACATTCCCTGCGCTCAACTTCGGTGACTGTGCGATGACCTACTATGAGTATCTGCTCATGGCCGCCAATGCCATTGTTGCCATTAACGGCGGCAAGGCTGATACCACTTCCATTCCTTTCAAGGCTTTGAAGGAAGGTAATCAGGCCGTGGTGAACGGCAAGGGCAACAGCCTGAACAAGACTCAGTACGTAGAGCTGGCAGAGCGTATTGCCAAGTACGGCAATACGATGGGCTCTCTTCCCACCAGCTTCAACCGTCCCACCGATGGCACCAACGTTTACGAAGGTCGTATGACCATTTATTCCATTGCTCATCTCTTCGCAGAGGTATTGGCTTCCTACCACAGCACCAAGACCCTGCCTGCTACCATGAGCTTCCTGCCCGTTCACTTCGGTGATGTGGATGTAGAGGCTGTTCCC
>JAFOZC010000161.1 GCA_017391305.1 Oscillospiraceae bacterium
GTGTCTCCTGGTAGCCCTGGTCCCCCACACTCTGGGCACCGCCTCTGCCGCAGGCTCCTGCGGTGAGAACCTGAGCTGGGATCTCGACCAAGAGACCGGCACCCTGACCATCTCCGGCAGCGGAGATATGTTCGACTTCGAGCCCTTCGGTGAAGAAGCAGCCCCCTGGAGCACAGACTATGACGCCGTCACCAAGGTGGTCATTGGCGAAGAGGTCACAGGAATCGGCGAATATGCCTTTGCCAATTTATACAAACTCCATGACATCTTTATCCCTGCTAACATCCAGCGGATCAGCAATCGAGCATTCTACCTCACTTCCATAGCTGCCTATACCGTAGCAGAAGACAACCCCTACTTCTCCACGGATGAGCACGGTGTTCTGTTCAACGAGGACAAGACCGTCCTGGTATCCTTCCCCCCCAAATATGCGGGCAACTATTCCATCCCCGAGGGTGTGGAGATCATTGAGGACTACGCCTTCCATGGCTGCAACAGGCTGAGAGAACTCACCGTTCCCGGCAGTGTAAAGGACATGGAGTATGCCATTCAGTACTGCAATGCTCTGAAGACCGTGATCTTCTCGGAGGGTATCACGGAGCTCGGTTACTTTGCTCTGTCCGGTTGCCCCTCCCTGTATCGCATTCAGCTCCCCAACAGCTTAAAGACCATTTACAATTATGCCTTCTCTGACAACGACAACCTGGTCTCCCTGATCCTCCCTGCAGGTGTGGAGTCCATTGGTCCCATGGCCTTCAGCGACTGTGACAATCTGGAGCAGCTCACCATTCTGAATCCGGAAATCGCCGTCTATGACGACGGACTCGGCAACACCTTCACGCTCCCCGAGATGGCTACGATCTGTGGCTATGCAGGCTCTACCGCACAGATGCTTGTAGCGGAGTGTGGATTGTGGTTCTGGGAGATTCCCGACGCACCTCTGTCCGGCACCTGTGGCGAGGAACTGACCTGGTCCCTGGAGCTGAGCACAGGCATCCTGACCATTGAGGGCCGCGGCGACATGTACAACTACGACTACACAGACGAGAACTCCGCCCCCTGGCATCCCTGGATCTATTTCATTGAGAACATTACACTCAGTGAGGAGCTCACCTCCATCGGTGATTTTGCCTTCCCATATTGCCGTTATGTATCCGAGCTGGCGATCCCCGAGAGTGTAAGCCGTATCGGCACCAACGCCCTGACGGTCTTCCTCAACCTCCATAAAGTCAATGTTGCAGAGGGCAATCCCGCCTTCACAAACGACGTCTTCGGTGCTCTGTATACCAAGGACATGAAGGAACTGATCCTCCTGCCCTGCCGCTATGAGGGTACATACTATGTTCCCCACGGTGTAGAAACCATTGCACCCAACGCAATCGCAAACTGTGAAGCTCTCACCGGTCTGATCCTCCCCGCCACTCTCCGGTCCAGCAGTCACGGCATCTGTGCCAACGGACTCACTCAGGTAGAGTTCGCCCACGGAACCACAAATATCGATGTCTACGCTGTCACCCACTGTCCCTCTCTGCAGGAGATCATCCTACCCGACACCCTGTTCTCCATCGATTCCCATGCATTCTATAACAACCAGGGTCTCACCGAGGTGGAGATCCCCGAACATGTAGCATATATCTATAAGGATGCCTTCGCTTCCTGCTTCGACCTGGAGCGCATCATCATCCGCAATCCCGATTGCGTGATCTACAGCGAGGAGGACGCCGAAACCACCCTGGGTGTTCCCGGCACCACTGTGATCTACGGCTATGAGGGCTCCACTGCAATGGCTTATGCAGAGAAGTACGGCTACGGATTCATCCCCCTTACCGATGCTCCCTCTGTAGACGAGTCCCTTGTCATCCGCCACACTCTGAACTTGGGCAGCAACATCGCCATCAACTATGTTGTCAGTGCCGCACAGTTAGAGGGCTATGACTCCTACCATCTGGTCTGCGAACTGCCCGTCTATGAGGGCAACAACCGGATCGGCACCAAGGTCGTTACCGTTAAGCCCGATATGAGAGACGGTCTGTGCTACTTCGTCTTAAATGAGCTCAATGCCCTGCAGATGATGAATGAGGTCACTGCATACCTCGCACTGACCAAGGACGGAGTAGACTATGTCTCCACCAAGGATATCTATAGCATAGCCGCCTACGCCTTCAGCCAGTTGGGCAAGCCCACCAACTCCGATGCCCTGAAGACTGTCTGCGCAGAGCTCCTCCGCTACGGCACTGTTGCCCAGGTCTGGAGAGGCTACCGCACCGATACCCTGGCATGCGATTATCTGACCGACGAAGAGCTGAGCTATATCAGTGATCTGGAATCCGTAGAATTCGGTCAGAACAACCGCGTGATCCCCAGTATCGAGAATCCCACCGTAACCTTCGCCGGCAAGAGCCTCATCCTGGACAGCAACATCATTGCCCGTTTCGTATTGGACACCACGGCCTTCGAGGGAGATCCCTCTGAGCTGTCCGTCCATGTGCGCTACACCGATATCTACGGTAAGAATTGTTACATCGTTCACACTGCAGGCTATCTCGATCCCTACGATGTCTCTCGGAATCTATACGCACTCGACGTCAGCGCTCTCCGTGCTACGGAGCTGCGTACTCCCCTCCTTGTACAGGTCCATCACAACGGTGAGCCCGTCTCCCAGACCCTGGAGTACAGCGTAGATACCTACGGCAACGGCAAGACCGGCGCTCTCCTGGACCTGATGCGAGCCATCATGGCATACAGCGACAGTGCAAAGGCCTACTTCTC
Source organism: Oscillospiraceae bacterium (assembly GCA_017391305.1). Classification (GTDB taxonomy): domain Bacteria; phylum Bacillota; class Clostridia; order Oscillospirales; family Oscillospiraceae; genus JAZOXB01. The sequence continues at coordinate 2,770 of JAFOZC010000161.1, forward strand.
TCCTAAGCCCTCTGTCTAATATCAAGTTCCGATCCCACACCGTCTCCGGCTTCCCCCACAGGGAAGTCGGAGACTTTCCCTTTGACCGATCACAGCTTAGATCTCGTTTTGGGAAGAAGCAGTGCATTGACAGACACCCCTGCCTACACATATCTAAGTTCGGATACGATATTTCCACAGCACAATATGGCAAGGACATTTGCATTGTGGAACAGGCACAATTTGTTCCGCTCCATTTTGTGGAAACAGCGAAATTTGTCGATCATACGGCATTTTGCTCTTGCATATTGGGATAAAATTGCTATACTATAACTATAACAAATATTATCAGGCCTTGAGATCGTTTTGCGAGACCTGAGTAGAAAGGGTGTATTCTTATGAACCGAAAGTCTGTATCCTGCCTATTCCCCTGCCTTCTTGCGTTCCTATTGCTACTGTCTCTGTTCGTCTTCCCTGCCGCCGCCGAAGGTGGGAACAGCGGTCCCCTTCTTGCAGACACCCCGGCAAAGAGGGCCGTCTGGAACGGCTCCTTCTCCGGAGGAAAGTGGACTCTGGACACTTACACCGGTGAGATGACTGTCACCGGCTCCGGCGCTCTGAACTTTTACAGCACGGATTACGTCCCCTGGAGAGGTCAGGTGGCATATATCAAAAACGTGACCCTGGTCGGAAACTTTACTTCCGTGGGAAACTACGCTTTTGCCAACTGTCCCCTTTTTGAAACCATCCAATTTCCTGCAAGCATCACTTCTATCGGAAAATATGCCTTCAGCGGCTGTTCTTCCCTGAAGGAAATGACCCTTCCCGAAGGGGTCACCTCTATAGATGCCAATGCCTTCCTGAACTGTACCGCCCTGACCACCATTCATCTGCCCGCAAGCCTGACCACTCTCAACGGCAGTGCTTTTGCAGGTTGTACCGCTCTGCAAAACATCGACATTGCCCCGGGCAACACCGCTTTCTCTTCCCAAAACGGCTTCCTGTACAATGCAGACGGCAGTATCCTGTATTTCTGCCCTTCCTCTCTCAGCGGTACCTTCACCGTTCCAGAGAGTGTCACCAGACTGGATAGCTCCGTCCTTGCCAACTGCCCCAATGTCACGACCATCGTTCTCCATGACAAGCTGACCTGGGCAGAGGATGCCTTCGCCGGAGCCGCAGGTCTTGTCAATATCGTGGTCAAGGACACCAACCCCTTGTACAAAACCATTGACGGTGTTCTCTTCAGCAAGGATGGCTCCACCCTTCTGCTGTATCCCGCATCCCGTTCCGGCCATTACAACATTCCCGACGGAACGGTAAGCATTGCTTCCTATGCCTTTGCCAAGATCGGCAATCCCCTCACCGTCAGTCTCCCGGAAGGTCTCAGGGAAATTTCGGACTATGCCTTCCAAAATTCTACAGGTCTCACAAGACTTGACACGAGCAGTGGCCTGCTTTCCATAGGTAACCATGCCTTCTACGGCTGCAGTGCACTGGTCTCCATAGAGCTTCCCGACACACTGACAGCCCTCGGCTCTTACGTATTTTATAACTGCTCCGCTCTGGAAACTGTCAGCATTCCCCAAAGCATCACCGAGCTGAAGGAGTACAGCTTCTACCATTGCAGTGCTTTAAAGGCCTTCGACTTCCATCCCGCACTGAAAACTCTCGGCAACTACTGCTTCGAGGGTTGCTCCGCACTGAAAAGCCTTACCCTGCCCAAAAGCGTGACCTCTATCGGCTGGAACTGCTTCTACGGCTGCAGCGGTTTGGAATCCCTTGTCATCGAGGAAGGCAGAACCTCTCTGGGCTATGCAATGTTCGAGCACTGCAGTTCTCTGAAGCAGGTCAGCCTTCCCCGATCCCTGACCTCTTTGGGCTCCTATGCCTTTGCAAGCTGCAGCTCTCTGGAAAGCATTGTACTGCCCTCCAACCTGAAGGATTTAGGCAACTACAGCTTCCGCTATTGCACCGCTCTGGGCAGCATCGAGCTTCCGGAAGGAATGACCTCCATTGCCTCCTCTGCGTTCAGCGGCTGTACTTCCCTGCGTTCCGTCAGGATCCCCGCTACCGTAAAGACCATCAACAGTAACGCTTTTGAGAATTGTCCCTTGGAGCAGATCGCACTGCCCGCAGAGCTGACCACGCTGGGAAACTACGTCTTCCGCAACTGTCCCCTTACCACTCTGGAGCTCCCCTCCAAGCTCAAAACCATCGGGCAAAACACCTTCTCCAATACAAAGATCACCACACTCTTTATTCCGTCCTCCGTAACAAGCATCGGAAGCTATGCCTTCTCCGGCAATGCCGATCTGAAAAATGTCCATTTCTTGGGAGATGCTCCCACTGTAGCCGCCAACAGCTTCCAGGATTGCAGTGCCGACTTCTCCATCCGATATCTGTCCTACAGGGCTAATTGGACAAGCCCCCAATGGAACGGCTACAATTGCGCTCCCTGGGCCGCTCATATCGAAAGTACCGCAGATTGCGAAAATCCCGGAGTAGATACCGTTACCTGTACCCTTTGCTCTGCAAGCTGTGCTCTGCCGGCTTCCGCCCTCGGTCACAGCTATTCCCCCTGGGCGGTAGCTCTCCGCCCCACGGAGGAGAATGCCGGTATCTGGGAGCGCTCCTGTACCCGCTGTGCCAAGAAGGAAACCGAATCAATCCCTGCCATGCTTCCCACAGAGCAAACGCCCTTCCTGACAACTAACAAGAATTATCAGAACTACGACTCCTATGCCGCCTCTCCCATGACTTCCTTCCTTGTGGAAAATCCCGACGGAAGCCTGAGCCGCATCGAATACCACGGCGGTATTGTCATGGTAGAACAGTATGATGCCGAGCTGAACTACCTCTCCTCCCAACAGCTTCCTATGGAGCTTCCCATTTTCGGCGGCTTCTACTGCGGTGAGGAATACAACTTCCTCCTCTTCGGTCAGCGGAATCCCAACCAAGATGACAGCCTTGAGGTCATGCGTGTGGTTCGCTACAGCAAGGATTGGCTCCGACTGGGGCATGCCTCCCTGTGCGGTGCCAATACCACCACCCCCTTCCGCGCCGGCTGTCCCCGTATGGCGGAATACGGAGATATGCTCTATGTCCACGCAAGTCATGAGATGTACAAATCCTCAGACGGTCTTAACCACCAATCCAACATGACCTTCAGCATTTATATCCCGGAAATGGAGATCACCGATTCCCGTTATCTGGTTTCCTACGAGGGTACAAGCTATGTCAGTCACTCCTTCAACCAGTTCATTCAGATAGACGGAGATCGGATCATCACTCTGGATCACGGTGATGCCTACCCCCGGAGCATGGTTCTGGCAAAATTCCCCAATCCCGCAGGTAAGCCCAAGTTCACCGGCTCCGGAAGCTGCACCCTTGCATATGTACTGACGCTCTACGGTGCCACCGGTGCCAATGCTACCGGCGCAAGCATCGGCGGTCTGCAGATCTCTGACAGCAGTTATCTCACCGCAGGTAACTCCATTGTTCAAGATGGCAGTGTCAGCACCTCCGGTCAGCGGAACATCTTCGTTACCGTCACCCCCAGAGATTCCGTCGCCACCAACAGTACCACCTTCCGTTGGATCACCAATTATGCGGGAGATACTAAGATCCCCGTCTCCACTCCTCATCTGGTAAAAATCAACAGCAATTCCTTCCTGCTCCTGTGGACCGCAGAGTCCAAGCTGTATTACCTCTTCCTGGACGGTCAGGGGCAAAGCGTCAGCCGAATCTACGATGCACCGGGCTATGCCCTTTCCGACTGCAGCCCCCTTGTCTTTGACGGCAAGGTTCTCTGGTATGTTACAGACAGCTCTAAGCCGGTATTCTTCGCCATCGATCCCAATAGCCCGGAAAAGCCCATACTTTATAACGGCACGATCAACATTACCTTCAGCGCAAAGGGCTATGAGATCGATGGAACCACCATTACCAAGACCGTCGGTGAGACCTTTGGAGAGCTGCCTGTGCTGGTTTCTCAGAAGGCCGCTCTAAGCTTCAGCGGTTGGCGGGCAAGCAAGACCTCCGGCGGCTCTGTCTCCGGTCTGAGCATTGTCACCGCAGATTCTGTAGTCAGCACCTTCTGCGATATCACACTGACCGCCCAGTGGACCCGAGCTTCCCACAGCTGTGATTATTCCATTATTCTCAATACCATCCCTGCCAACTGTCTCTCCGGAAAAAAAGAGCTCCGAGAATGTAGCCAATGCTACAACACGCAGACCTGGACATGGAGTGGAAAAGGCCCTCACAGTGAGGTCAATGACCCCGCCTATGGTCCGAACTGTATCACCACAGGCTTGACAGCAGGCAAGCACTGCTCCCTGTGCAACACAGTCCTGACAGCGCAGGACACGATCCCTGCAGTGGGTCACCGTTATGTGGAAGACCGCTGCTGTGATTGCGGCCAGATCCGCAGTACTGCCGATTTCCTCCCTGTAAGTAATCTGAACCCCGGTGACCGTCTGTTGATCCTGTGTCCGAATATGGGAAAAGAATTGACAGCCTTCCATCCCTATGACCTTCCCTTCGCCGTAGGCACAGCTTATTCCGAAGATGGCTATACCGCCGCAGTGATTTTCGAACTGCAAACCGGTTATACAGGTAACAGCTTTGCCCTCCGTCTGGGGGATCGCTTCCTATCTTGGGAAGAAGGGGACAGCCTAAGCCATAGCTCGGAGCTGAATGCAAATTCCTCCTGGCACATCCGTATCGCTGGGCAGGGACAAGCCGAGATCACCAACTGTGCCGATCCCACACGAAGCCTGCAGTGGAAGGATGCCGAGGGTCGCTTCGCCTGCTATACCACAGAGGAAAGCCCCGTTGCCCTCTATGCCCCCTCGGAAAAGGAGGCAGATCTGGTCTCTCGGAGCATTAGTCTGGGAGGAAATATTGCGGTGAACTTCTACATGAGCCTTTCCGACCGTGTTGCCGCAATGGAAGACGCCTATATGCGTTTCACTATGGCAGACGGAGAACTGCGGTCTGTTTCTATGGCAGATTGTGTCCGTGCGGAACGGAGAGGAAACAGCTACTATGTCTTCACCTGTGAGGTTTCCGCCAAGGAAATGACAGATATCATCACCGCCCAATTCTTCTACGGCGACACATCTACAGAGGAATACACTTATTCCGTAAAGACCTATGCCGACAAGATCCTGTCTGTCACCACCAAGGAAAGCCTCCGCGATCTTCTCACCGCTATGCTCCGCTACGGTGGCGCTTCTCAGACCCACTTCGCCTACCACACAGATCTCCTTGCAGGGGAAGGTCTGAGCGCCCCCGACTACAGCAGTGTCTCGATCCCCTTCTCCGTGAATCGGGATCAAGGAACTGCCTTGGTCCGCTTCGCCGGAGCCTCCCTGCTTCTGAAATCAGAGACCACCCTGCGAATCTTCTTCCAAGTGGAAGAGACTGCGGCAAGCTCCTTCTCTGTTTCCCATCAGGGACAGCCTCTGGAGCTGCACACCCGTCAGGGCATGTATTACGTGGATATTCCCAATATTTCCGCCAACGAGCTGGGACAGACCGTTGATGTGCTTGTCCGTGATGGTTGGGAAACTGCCACCGTCTCCTACTGTCCCCTGGCCTACTGCGCCTCTGTTTTGGAGGATGCAAAGGATCGGTACACCACAGAGCTGAAAAATGTGGTCGCAAGCCTCTACCTGTACCACACAGCCGCCCTCACTTACTTAGGGGCATAAAGACTTCCCGACCCTCTCCCCCCTTCGGGGCGAGAGGGTCGGATCATTTTTAGAAGGATTTTGAAAAAAACTTCCTGAGAACAGCAATATTCCTCTTGAAATATTGAATATTAGTGTTATAATATTTTTGATGGGGTAATTTACATTTCCCTAAAATCTGCATAATTGACCGTACATACGCAGGGGGATACCGCCCTTGTCAACTATGCAAAAATGTAAAGGAGGCAAACGATGAAACTACGCAGAATTCTTGCCTTGCTGTTGGCTCTGACCATGCTGCTGTCTCTGGGCAGCACCGCCTTGGCCGCCAAGCCTGCAGTCAAGCACATCACCCGTTCCCGCACCAGTTACACCTATTATACCGATGAACAGCTCAGAGAAATGTTGGGCGGCATCTCTCAGGCTGACCTCAACGCACTGAAAATAAGTGCTTATAATGCTGTCATGCAGAATCAGCCCTGGGACGTGTATTCCTACGGCTTCCAGCACACCAACGAAACCTGCCTGAATGCTCTGGCTCAGCTACTTTACCTGAATCCCGAGCTGTTCTTCGTCAACGGCCTGAGCTACAGCTACTACTCCAGCGGTAGCATTGCCGCAATCACTCCGACCTATGACTACGGCTATGAGACCGCTATGAAGCAGCACCGGGAGCTGGTGGCTGCAGCCGGAGAGATCCTGTGCCTCTTCCAGCGTGACGATCTCAGCGATCTGGAGCTGGCTCTTCTGGTCCACGACTATCTGGCCGCCAACTACGAGTACCATACCCCCACTGCAGCCCAGAATCTCCAGCACCCCATCGGCAAGTATACAGCCTACAACCTCCTGGTAGAAGGCACTGCTGTATGTCAGGGCTATGCAGAGGCCTATGCCTATCTCATGATGCAGTTCGGCATCAACTGCGGTCTGTGCAGTTCCGATGTCCTGAACCATGCCTGGAACATCATCGAGCTTGACGGCAAGGAATATCACGTAGACGTAACCTGGGACGATCCTTCCACGGATCTTATCGGCTATGCCCGTCACGACAACTTCCTCCGCTCCACTGCCGGCATGGTGGACAGCGGTCATACTGCAAACGATTTCACCGGCAATCCCACCAATACCGAATACGACTCCGCTTTCTGGCAGGATTCCCAAGCCGCCTTCTGTCTCTTTGAGGGAACCATCTACTACATCAACACCTCCGGCTGGCTTTGCACCTGGGTAGACGGTGTCAGCACCGAGCTTTATAAGTTGGATCACTACTGGATGGTAGATGCACAAAGTTGCTACCCCGGCTGTTGGAGTATTCTGACCACAGACGGCGAGAGTCTGCTCTTCTCCACTCCCAAGGAGATCCTCAGATACTTCCCCGAGACCAACACTACCGAGGTCGTCTACAGCTATTCCGATGCTGAGAAGCCCTACCACAACATTTACGGCTTCCAGGTCAGAGACAACAACCTGCGCATCTTGATCTGCAACACTCTGCCCTCTACAGAGGAAGAAGCCCTTGCCAACACCATCACCTACAAGTACCGCGACACTGCCGTAGACCGCCATGAGTATGACGAAGGCACTGTGATCACTCCGGCTACCTGTCAGACGGAAGGCGAGATGCTCTACTCCTGCATCTACTGCGGTGCAGAGAAGACCGAAACCATCGGCATCGGCGATCACCTCTGGACAGCCGCCACCTGTACCGAGCCTCCCGTGTGCTCCCTTTGCGGTGAAGTCCGGATGGGCGAAGAGGGCTTCCGGCTCCTGGCTTCTCCCGATGAGCTGCAGGCCGACGATCAGATCGTTATCGCTGTCATCGTAGACGGCGCATACAAGGCCATGCCCCTTACCCTGTCCAGCGGTAAGTTTGTGCCCACAGACCTTACTGTGGAAAACGGCAAGGTCACCTCTGCCGAGCCTCCTGTATGGACCATTGCTCCTGTAGAGGGCGGCGGCTATAGCCTGTATAACGGCAGCGCCTATCTTGCCTATAACTCCAGCACCAACTTCAAGACCGCTTCCACCCCCTATGCCTGGGGCATGGAAGCCGGCAGCAACGGTGGCTATATCATGAACTCCACCAAGGCCACTCGCGGCATTTATTATCAGTTTGAGTCTGCCAAGATCGGCGCTTATTCCACCACGAACCAGAATGGAACCGGCTATGTTTCCGAGCTGATGATCTTCAAGTTCGGTGCTTCCGCAAGCGGTGCTTTGGGTCACACCGAAGTCCTTACTCCCGGCAAGGCCGCTACCTGTACCGAGGACGGTCTCACCGACGGCATCACCTGCTCCGTCTGTGATGAAGTCATTCTGGAGCAGCAGCCCATCCCCGCTACCGGTCACCAAGAGGTTGACCTTCCCGGCAAGGAGGCCACCTGTACCGAAGATGGCTTGACCGCAGGTAAGAAGTGCTCTGTCTGCGAAACTGTCACCCTCCTTCAGAACACCATTCCTGCCACAGGCCACAGCCCCAAGGAAGTCGCAGGCTCCGATGCCACTTGCACTCAGCCCGGCATGAGCGCAGGCACGGTTTGCGAAACCTGTGGAATCTCCTTAAGCAATCAAGAGACCACCCCCGCTCTGGGCCACGACTACAAGTATGCCTCCAACAACGACGGCACCCATACCGTCACCTGCAGTCGCGGTGATCTGGAGGAAAATGCAGAATGCACCTACCTTGACGGTTTCTGCGAGTTCTGCGGCTACGCCCAGCCCTCCGAAGAGCCCGAAGGCGGCCTGAAGGACGGTCGCTATGTGATCGCCGCCAATGTAGACGGTGTCTACTATGCAATGCCCAACATTTTCGCAAGCAAGATAGATGGCGTTAAGATTTCCGTTACCAACGGAAAAGTCACCGAAGAGGACGCAGAAGGCTATGTCATTGAGCTGAAAGCAAGCGGCTCCGGCTGGACGATCTCTGACGGTGATGGCAACTATCTGAAGTATAACTCATCCACCAATCTGGCAAGCACCCCCTCTGCTTATGTATGGAACATCACCGAAGGCACCAACGGTACCTGGAGAGTGGCCGCTCAGGCCGCTGACCGCGGTCTGGTATATCGCGCAAAGACCTACAACCAGTTCGGCGGTTACTCCACCAAGAACTGCACCGCAGGAAACAGCGAGTATTTCGATATTGAGCTTCTTCCCGTTGGCGGCGAGGCTGCTCCCGAATGCACCCACCAGGTCACCACTGTAATTGCCGCCACCGAGGCCACCTGTGTCATTGACGGCAATACCGAAGGTGTGATATGTGTCGATTGCGGTGTGATCCTCAGCGGCGCCGATCCCATCCCCGCTCTGGGTCATGACTTCAGCTATCTCAGCAACGACAATGGCTTCCACACCGCTACCTGTGGCCGCTGTGGTCTTGCGGAAACTCAGGAATGCACCTATGAAGACGGCGCTTGCAGGTTCTGCGGCTATTCTGATGCCTTCGTAGAAAAGGACATCTACGAAAAAGCCACCGACATCGCCGTAGGTGATATCGTTGTCCTCGTTTATGAGCCTAAGTTTATGGAGCTCAAAAGCATCAGCACCACATCTACCAAGTACGGTATCGGTGAATCCTATGAGACTACCGGCTATGTCGCTCCCTTGATGCCTCTGGAAGTAGTCCAAGGCTCTAAGGAAGGCTCCTTCGCCTTCAAGAACGGCAGCAATTATCTCTACTACAACTCCGGCAACTCTCTGGATGTCAGCACAAGCATTACCGACAAATCCTCTTGGACTGTCACCTTTGATACAGATGGAAATGCCATCATTACCAATGTAGCAACTACAAGCCGTACCATTCGTTGGAATAACAACAGCCCCCGTTTTGCTTGCTACACCTCCGGTCAGGCGGATGTTCAGCTTTACAAGCAAGTCTCCTACCAGCCTCCCTGCGCTCACGAGAACACCTCTGATATTCCTGCAACAGATGCCACCTGTACCACCGACGGCTGCACTGCCGGTGTGCAGTGTAACGACTGTGGCGAGATCCTCAGTGGCTGTGAGCCCATTCCCGCCGGACACAGCTATGATGACGGTGTGCAAACCGTCACTCCCGGCTGTGAGACCGAAGGCGAAATGACCTACACCTGTGCAGCATGCGGCGATAAGAAGACCGAAGTCCTCCCTGCAACGGGTCACAGCTATGTAGACGGCCACTGCTCCAACTGCGGTCAGACCGATCCTCGGAAGACCTACATTCTGACCCCCCAGCTTGAAGACGGCGCACAGATCATCATCTACAATCCCGGCAACGGCAAGGCTCTGACCAATGCCATGACCAGCTACTATGTAGCAGGGAAAGATGTTGTTCCCCAAGACAATGCGATCAAAACCGACGATGCCACCATCGTCTGGACCGTAAAATTCAACCCCGATTACACCTTCTCCTTCATCAACGGTGACTGCGTCCTGGGTGTAGATGTCAGTGGTAACTACACCAACCTCTACCTTGAGGCAGGACACCCCAACACCTGGTCTCTGGATTACTGCAATCCCGACAACTGCAGCTACTACATCTACTCCGCTTCTTCCCAGCTGACTCCCAAGAACGATCGCATCTATCTGGAGTGGTACAACGGCAAATTCACCGCCTACGACACCACTACCGACAAGCTCACAGAAAAGGACTTCGGCTTCCAGTTCTACTCCGCCGGTGTCGTAGGTTGCAGCCATGAATGGGATGAGGGCGTTGTTACTACCCCCGAAACCTGTACCGAGGACGGTGCTATGGTCTTCACCTGCCTCCTCTGCGGAGAAAAGGTAACCCGGACCATCGTCTCCCCCGGCCACCGTCTGGACGAGGGCAATGTTACCACCCCTGCAAGCTGTACCGAAGACGGTGTCCTGACCTATAGCTGTCTGTACTGCGACTATACCGAGGACGAACCCATCCCCGCCACCGGACACAATATCGAGTACGGCGGATGCACCAACTGCGATTACGTCGTTCCCATCGCACGCCCCGGCAGATATGTCATTGCCGCCAAGGTTGACGGTGTATACTATGCCATGGCAAACACCTTTAGCAAGAAGATCAGCGGAACTCCCATTACCCTTACCGACGGCGTGCTCTATGCAGATGATGTTAAGGACTATGTCATCCAGCTGGTCGCCATGGACGAAGGTCTGGCCATTTGCCTCGCAGACGGCACATATCTGGGCTATCCCAGCAGCGGCACTGATCTTACCAATCCTCAGGATGCTTATCGCTGGATCTTTACAGAAGGCGAACATGGCACTTGGCGTGTCACCTCTTCCTCCAAGGAAGACAGAGCCCTCGTTTACAGCGCCGGGGCAGGCAAGTTTGGCGGCTATTCTACCACCAACATCACGCCCGACAGCAGCTATTATGACATCGAGCTGATCCCCGTAGAATACGATGCACTTATGACCTACCACAGCCTGAGTCTGGACGGCAATATTGCCATCCACTACTACATGACCCTGTCTGACAGAGTTCTGGAAATGGAAAACGCCTATATGCGCTTCACCTTTGAAGATAATTCCCATGTAGATATTCCCGTAGCCAATGCCGAAGCCCTGACCCGCAGAGGCACCACCACCTACAGATTCAACTGCGAGGTCGCCGCTAAGGAAATGACCGAGGTGATCCGTGCCCAGTTCTTCTACGATGGCAACTCTACAGAGGAGGATATCTACTCTGTCACCACCTATACGGACAACTTGCTGGAACAGCTTAAGGTTAGCGAGGAAAGCATCCGAGATAACCAACTCCTGATCAACCTCCTTGAGCGCATGCTGTACTACGGTGCAGAATCCCAGCGTTACTTCGGTTACAATACCGATCGCTTTGCCGATGAGGGATTGGCTGAAGTAAATTACAGCGCAATCTCCCTCAGTGGCTTCGACTACAACAGAAATCAGGGTACCGCCCTTGTGAAATTCGCCGGTGCATCCCTGCTTCTGAAGTCCGAGACCACCCTCCGCCTGTTCTTCACCGTGGATCCCTCCGTGGCAGAGAACTTCTCCATCAGCTATAACGGCACTGCCCTGACCGCTGCACAGCGCTCCGGCAAGTACTATGTAGATGTCACCGGCATCGTTGCTGACCGGCTGGATGAATATGTCACCGTCACAGTCACCGACGGAACCGGGGCAGAAGCCGCTGTGCAGTACTATCCCCTGTCCTACTGCGTATCCGTTGCAAGCAATGCAAAGGGAATCTACAAGGAAGATCTGATCCGTGTTGTCAAAGCACTCTACCTGTACAACCAGGCAGCAAATAATTATTTTGATGAGGTATAAAACTATGAAAGAA
>JAFOZC010000021.1 GCA_017391305.1 Oscillospiraceae bacterium
ACGATATCGTATGCGGACTTCATGCGAACACCTCCTGAATCTTAGCCAGTGCAGCCTTATCAAGGACGAGCTTCTTTGCGTTGAGGATGTCGTACACGTTGATCAGGTTAGCAAAAGTGGTCTGAACGCCGGGGATGTTACGGGCAGACAGGATAACGTTCTCGTTAGCCTCTGCGGTAACGACCAGAGCCTTGCAATCAGCGTTGACTGCGCTCAGGAAGCCGACGAACTTCTTGGTCTTGATTTCGTCCATCTTGATCTCGTCGATGACAACGATAGCTTCGGCCTGAGCCTTGGCAGAGAGGACGGACTTGAGAGCCAGTCTACGAACCTTCTTGTTGAGGGTGTAGCTGTAATCTCTGGGCTTGGGAGCGAAAACGATACCGCCGTGAGTCCACTGGGGAGCACGGGTGCTGCCCTGACGGGCGTGGCCGGTACCCTTCTGGCGCCACGGCTTCTTGCCGCCGCCGGAAACCTCAGCGCGGGTCAGAGCAGACTGTGTGCCCTGACGGCAATTTGCGAGGTGATTCTTGACAACATCATGAACGACAGACTGATTGGGCTCAATGCCGAAAATGGCCTCGGAAAGCTCAACCTCGCCTACCTGCTTGCCGGTCATGTCATAAACATTCGTCTTAAGCATTTAGTTTAGTTCTCCTTTCCTTAGCTTCTTGCAGAGGCCTTCTGGGGATTACGTCCGGAAGCCTTCTGCGGGTTCTTGCTGATGCCGGCATCGCCCTTAGCGATCTTGATGGTCTTAACAGTGCTCTTGATATAGACCAGGCCGCCCTTGGGGCCGGGGATTGCGCCGCGAACTACGATCATGTTGAGCTCTTCGTCAACCTTGACTACGTCGAGGTTCTGGATGGTGACCTGCTCAGCACCCATATGACCGGGCATGTTCTTGCCCTTGAAGATACGGGAGGGAGTGGAGCAAGCGCCCATAGAGCCGGAATGACGGTGAACGGGGCCGCCGCCGTGGCTGTTCTTCTGAACATGGGTGCCGTGGCGCTTGACAGAACCTTCGAAGCCGTGGCCCTTGGAGGTGCCGGTGACGTCGATGTGGTCGCCTGCAGCGAAGATGCCGGCCTTGATCTCAGCGCCGACTTCCAGCTCGGAAGCGTTGTCAAGCTTGAATTCCTTCAGGTGTCTCTTGGCTGCTACGCCAGCCTTCTTCAGGTGGCCCAGCTCAGGCTTGGACAGCTTTCTCTCAGCGACGTCGCCGAATGCAAGCTGTACGGAGTTGTAGCCATCTTTTTCAACGGTCTTCTTCTGAGCGATAACGCAAGGACCTGCTTCAATAACAGTAACAGGAATCACGCGACCGGACTCTTCGAAGATCTGGGTCATGCCCACTTTCTTGCCGATGATTGCTTTCTGCATTTTGTTTACTCCTTTTTTAGGTTATTGGTTGACAAACTTAGCCATTGGGCAGCCATTGGTTTGCCAACATGACCCGGGATCGCTCGGCAGCGATCAGGGGACTGCGAGGGGTTTTTCGCTATAATATAATAATGTATATTACAGCTTTATCTCAATCTCAACGCCTGCGGGCAGGTCCAGATTCTGGAGAGCCTCGATGGTCTTGGGGGTGGGGTTGAGAATATCGATCAGTCTCTTGTGGGTGCGGCGCTCGAACTGCTCACGGGAGTCCTTGTACTTGTGAACAGCACGCAGGATGGTGATGACTTCCTTCTTGGTGGGAAGGGGGATGGGGCCGGAAACGGTGGAGCCGTTTCTCTTTGCGGATTCGACGATCTTCTCTGCAGTTGCATCGATGATCTGGTGATCATAAGCCTTCAGGCGAATTCTGATCATGTTGTTGGTCATTGTTGTTTCCTCCTAATAATAACGTACTCAGGTCTCTCTGGTTTTCTGGGTACGGTCGAGGCAATTTGTTGTACGCTTATCCGTGCGTATCACTCCTCAGGCATGAAAAAAGGCCGACTTGTGCCGACCGAGTTCCATGTTTGCGGCGATATACGCCACGTACATATTCACCTCAGCCGCCCGATGACCGGACATACTCCGCAGAAGTTACCGTCACTTAAGACGCAATCTCCTGCATCATCGCAGTGCGCAAACTTCATCGCCGAACTTGCGCTCCTACATTCTACTCCATATAGGTCAAAATGTCAAGCTTTTTTTCTCTTTTTTTCACAATTTTTTAAAAAATATTTTGTACGAAATAGAGAAAACATGCCGTTTCCTTCTAACCGACATGTTTTCTCTGATTTTTTTGCTTTAATAGAAGCTAATTTTCTCTGCAAGCTCTCTTGCCAGTGCCTCGTGGCCCTCAACTGTGGGGTGAACGCTGTCTACCAGAAGGCTCCGAATGTTCTCACGGTTCACCACGGAGCTATGGGTCATGTCGATCAGTTCGATGCCATAGTAGTCGCAAACAGCTTTTTGAAGAGCAAAAATATCTTCCAGTCCAAGTCCGTTTGTTGCATCACCGGCATAGTATATGCCCCAATTGGTTCCATAGCTTCCTACGGATTTACAATTAATGGGTGTAATGACAAAGATCTTGCACAGAGGATTATCCCGAAGGATTTTCTTGATCACATAGCTCATATTGGTGACCATGGATTCCTCCGCATTGTAGATATCCAGAATATCTCCCTTTTCGCTGTCCTCCATTAAGGTTAGATATCCATTGCCTACGACATAGTCCTTCCCTTCTTCCAGTAATGTACCGTTTTTGTACACTGTGATATAGGCAGGAGTGTTCTCTGCAAGCTTCAGCTCCTTATGACCGTCATAGGCCGCAAATAAAGTCTGCGGAATATCCTCTGCCGTACCGATGTTCACAGCATACTTCCAATCGTTTACCCCGTAAGCAAGGGTCACAAAATGACATTGAGCAAAATCCAGCGTGTCTGCAAGCTGTCTGGCATTCATGGTATTTTCCTTGCAACGCACATAGCCGGTGCCACCGATTCCGTGGTTGGTAAGGTCGTATCCATTCTTTTCCGCTACAATATTCACCCATCGCTGTGCTTCATTTTTATTGAGGAACTGACTGTATCCCGTTTCTGCAGTAGGATCCTTGGCGCTGGTCCAGCCTTCCGTAATGGAATCTCCCAATGCATACCATACAGCACCGGACTTCCCCTGTGCCGTTTCGTCACTCGGCTCATGTACCGTAGACTCCGTAGTGCCGGTCGCTGTATGATCCGTACGGTCAGCGGTATTGCCTGTCGTACCGATCTCTGTAGTCGATGGTGTAATAATATATTTCTTTGGAGTGCAAGCTGTTAGCATAAGAAGGCTACAACAAAAGATCGCAAGGAAACAGCATTTAAATTTCCGGCTCATTTCTGACCCTCCCCTCCCTATCTCAGGAATGTAAAATTGAATGCCGTCATTATACCGCGAAATGCAGTATGTGTCAATAC
>JAFOZC010000162.1 GCA_017391305.1 Oscillospiraceae bacterium
AACTGTGAAAATAGGTAACACCATTATAAAATCGAAATTTAATGCTCTGTCTACCGATTCCCACCAAGCCCTTGGCTCTCCCTCCGGGAGAGCTGGCGCGAAGCGCCTGAGAGGGCTCACCGCACCGATTCTACCTACAATCTATCCATAGAACCACTGCACAGATTCTATCCATAGACTATCTCCAAGCTCACTGCAACGATTTCTTATACGAAGCTGCACTGCTCCACGAACTGTCTGCACATCCCTCTCCCCCTCCCTTCGGGAGGTACCTCTCCCGGAGGGAGAGGCAAGGGCTGTGTGCGGACTTAAAGGGGTGCGGACTTAAAGGGGTGCGGTCTTAAAGGGGTGCGAATTTAAAGGTGTGTTGAAATTTAAAGCTGTGTGACAAACTGAAATTTTCGAGGGTAAGATGGTTGTTGTTTGTGTATTGTTTGTCTATTGTCTGTCTATTGTCTGACGAATGTCTGATTTTCGTCTATGGTATAGCATTGTCTTTTTCTGTCTGACTATCGTCTGACGATTGGCTGTTTATTGTCTGTCGATCGTCTGACTATCTTGTGGGTATTCTTGTTGTCCTCTTGGTATTTGGGGATGATGTGTTAGGTTCTAATTTTCTGAAGCCTTTCTTGCATTTTTGGCTACGATGTGATATATTCGGTACATAGGGATGATCATTCCAAATTTTGTTAAAGGAGTTGTTGTTATGAGGAATTTGATCTGTAGGTGCTGTGTGCTTTTGCTTTTGCTGAGTTTGGTGCTGTCTCTCTTTCCCTTAATGGGTGGGCTGATCCAAGTTCGGGCGGCGAATTTGTCGACGGACATTTATCAGCTTCCCAGCAAGACGATGAATGATGCAGGGACTCTTTATCGGCAAAATATGTCCTATATCATCCGCACCCGAAATGGGAAAATCATTGTGATCGATGGTGGCTACAGTACAGACAATAAGGATGCCAATTACCTGATCTCCCAGCTTAAGTCCATCACCGGCAAGGAGGTTCCCAATGTTGATGCCTGGTTCTTCTCCCATAACCATGCAGATCATGTGGGGGCATTCAAGGCCATTGCGGCCCGTATGCCTACGGCATTGACGGTGTCTGCGGTGTATTACCGTTTCCCAACAGATGCTGAGATCGACAAGTATGCCCCGGAGTCCGACAGAGAATCCCTCAAGACATCTGTTCGGAGCTTTCAGAATCATGTGAAGCTTATGAAGCAGGCGAACGGACAGCCTACGGAGACTGTGACCGTTTCCGCACGGCATGTGAACCGCTGTAAGGGAAGCTTCAACATCGATACGGTTCGTGTAGATGTCCTGCTGACTTGTGAGGAAACCTTCTGGGGCTGTGACAATATTACTACCAAGTATTCCGGCTCTTTGAGCACGAACGGAAAGTCCTACAGCTCCCAGACCATTAAGCAGCTTGTGAATGCAGACTTTGGCAACAGTACCTCTATGGTGATCCGTCTGACTACCATGGGGCAGTCTGCCATTTTCCTGGGGGATGCCTCTGAGCCTACGGGTCTGGTGCTCCGCTATTTCCATGAGCAGAATGCCGCCAATGCCAATAAATATTTCTCTCTGAAATCCGATATCTGCCAGATGGCTCACCACGGGCAGAACGGTGTACCCAAGAATGTCTACACTGCCATTAACCCGAAGATCGCTCTCTGGCCCTGTCCCGATTGGGTCTATAACCCCAGTAGCTCCAGCGGTCTGACTACCGCCTACACCAAGCAGTGGATGAGCGCCTTGGGGGCTACCAACTATGTATCCAAGGACGGGCTGAAGAAGATCAGCATGAACGACCTGCGTACCACCACACAGCCCACGATCCCGGAGGAAATGAAGCCCCTGCTCTTTGATGCTACCTATTACGGCAACAAGTACCCCGATGTTTACAAGGCCTTTAACGGTGATCCGGATCTGATGTATAATCATTTCCTAAAATACGGCATCGAGGAAGGACGCTGTGCCAGCCCTTATTTTGATATCCGATATTATATGAGTCAGAATTCTCCCCGCATGGCAGATTACTGCAAGGGGGATTACGAGAAGGGCTTGGAGCATTTCCTCAAGCTTGCTTATGATGAAGGAGAATTGGCAGGGGGTGCTAAGAAGCTGTCACCCATTTTTGACTGCAAGTATTATTATGACAACTACCCGATCCTGAAGGAGCTTGGTCTGAATACCGAGTTCTTGATCCTGCAATACTTTGTCCAAAGCGGTGAGGCTGCGGGACATAAGGCCGCACAGGAGGTCGTGACCCTTAACGGCGGCATTGTGTATCATCCTGCTTCTCCCCTTGCCGCTGTAGCGCCTACCTGCACTGCCGAGGGAAAGACCGCCGGCTCTTGCTGTGCCATCTGCGGCATGATCCTCCGCGCCCAAAGCGCTGTTGCGCCTACGGGTCACACCGAGGTCATTGACTCTGCCCTTGCCCCCACCTGCACCGCTACCGGCCTGACCCAGGGCAAGCACTGCTCTGTGTGCAACGCTGTTCTCTTAGCCCAAGTGACCCTCCCTGCCACAGGTCACAGCTACAGCTACAGCCGTCTCGATGCCCTGACCCATCAGGCAAGCTGTCAAAATTGCGAGGACAGCACAGTGGAGGCGCACAGCTACACCGAGGGCTTCTGCCTCTGCGGAGAGCCGGAGGTGAAAGAGCCTATTGAGGACAGTAGCTGGAAGCTGAACCACAGCTTGAATTTAGCAAGTGATATTTCTGTAAATTTCTTGATTTCCAAGAGCCTTTTAGAGGGCTTTGACCTGTCTACGGTTTATGTGGAAAGCACCGTCTACGGTGGGGAAGGCGCTAACAGCCTCAAGCTCTATCCTGTGGAGAACGGAGATTACTATTACTTCACTCTGAACGGCCTGACTGCCGTTCAAATGAATGACAGAATTTCCTCTGTGCTCCACGGCAGTAAACAGGGGCAGCCCTATTGCTCTCCCACAGATGAATACAGCATTGCCACCTACGCTTACTCTCAGCTAAACAATACCGCAAGACCGACGGCGCTGAAAAAGCTCTGCGCAGACCTCCTGCGCTACGGTGCCAAGGCACAGATCTTTAAGGGCTACCGCACAGACAGCCTTGCAGACAGCGCCATGACGGCGAACAACCGCAGTTATCTTTCCGACATTGAGGCTGTGACCTTCGGAAGCACCGATACGGTGCTGAACGATGTTCCCGATGCCCCCATTGTCTGGGTCGGCAAGGCCCTGAATTTGGAGTCCAAGGTGGCGCTGAAGTTCGTCTTCGATCCTGCCGCCTATACAGGAGAGCTGTCCAAGCTGAGCCTTCAGGTGCGCTATACCGATGCAAGGGGCAATGCCAAGCTCCTGATCTTGGACGAGATCGAGCTGTATAATGAAGAAAAGAATCTCTACGCCTTCACCGTGGATGCCCTTCTTGCCGCAGAGCTGAGGGCTGTGGTATCTGTCCAGATTTTTGACGGAAGCTATCCCATGGCCTCCACCCTTCGGTACAGTCCGGACACCTACGGCAACAACAAGAAAGGCGCTCTCTTAGACCTTTGCAAGGCTCTCTTCGCCTATTCCGATAGCGCAAGAGCGTATTTTGCAGGATAAAAAAGTATGAAAAAGGAGTCATTATGTTAAAAATCGGTTTTACTTGCTCAACAGAGCCTCGGAATTATTATATTCGACAGAGATACACCAGAAACTTTCTGGCATATGCCAAGAAGGCAGGCTTTGAGGATGTGGTTCCCTTTGTTCTG
Organism: Oscillospiraceae bacterium; assembly: GCA_017391305.1. Lineage (GTDB taxonomy): Bacteria > Bacillota > Clostridia > Oscillospirales > Oscillospiraceae > JAZOXB01. Next base: position 3,748 of record JAFOZC010000162.1, read on the forward strand.
CCTATTGTAGAAGACCCTTGGATCATCGAGAGCTATGCAAGGGAGCTGGACGGCTTCCTGTTCACCGGGGGAGATGACATTGACCCGGCGGTTTACGGGGAGGAGAAGCTTCCCGAATGCGGAGAATTGGCACCGGAACGGGATGCCTTCGAGATGGCCCTTATGGCAGAGGTGGTGAAGCTCCGCAAGCCTATTTTCGGCATCTGCCGAGGGGTTCAGGTTATGAATACCTTCATGGGCGGCACTTTGTGGCAGGATCAGCCCTCCCAGCTTGGGAAGACTCAGCACTGCACCGAGGACGAAAAGGGACATACCCACCATCCTGTGAAGCTGGTTCCCGGCTTCCTGCAGGAGCTTCTGGGCGGAGCAGAGGAGATCATGACCAACAGCTACCACCACCAGTCCGTCAAGACCCCCGGCAAGGGCATAGAATGTGTGGCCTTCAGTGACGGTGAGATCGTGGAAGCCATCGACTGCCCCTCCCTTCCCTTCTTCCGTGGTGTCCAATGGCACCCGGAGCTGAAGCCCGACGAAATCTCTCAAGCCCTCTTTGCCCAATTCTTGGATGCTGTGAAGCAGAATACCCAAGGTCGATGAAGAAAAAGAATCGTCGAAATAGAACGGGCTTTGCCGGTGGATTGCTGATTCTGATCATGGCACTGATTTGGGCTTTGGCGATCAGTGACGGCGGTCTCGGGATCCTTGCTCATTGGGGAATCCGGAGCGAGAAGTACCATATCGTTACAGCCCTATGCACCGATGTAGATATTACTTACCGATTCAATATGCTAAGGGGAGATCGTTACAGAAAGGAAAAAAGCTATACCTTTTCCTTGGATCATGGACAGAGCTATCGCATCAATACCACTGCTTCTGCCCTAAGTGAAATCGGCTTGACGGAAGAAGCCCTGAATGCACTGGAAGGGGAAGTCCTGACCGTAGAATATGTAAACAGTCCCTTTTCCGTTTATCCGCTGATATCCTTGGGGACGGGCAAGGAGATCCTGATCCCCGGTGACATTTCTGTACAAAAGTGGGAAGCTATATGGGGATCTGCTCACCTATGTCTTGCTTTCTTCGGCGGTGTCGGGATCCTCATCCTCCTCTGTGACAGTTTGCCTCCCCTTATCCGCTCTGTTAAGAAAAAGAGACGCCTCCGCCACAAAAAGCTCCGCCGCCAACAACAGTTGGAACAAAAATCCCAAAAGAAACCCTAACCACGGTCAAATTCCGATTTATCGAGCTGTTTGCAAACCAACAAATTGTCGAATTACGCAACATCCCGTAGGGGCGATGCCGTGTCATCGCCCGTGGCAGTATCGTCGCTTGTAGCAATTTCTTCTTTTGCAAAGATCATCGTACCACACCGTAGGGGCGAACTGTGTTCGCCCGAAAGTGT
>JAFOZC010000022.1 GCA_017391305.1 Oscillospiraceae bacterium
GCGACTTTGGTTTATAACCTTTAGGCCGGAGCAAAGATTGCTGCAATTAAAATTTACATAAACAAAAAATTGCCACCCATATACAGACGACCCTCTCGTAGTGAGTCAGGTTTGCTATATATAAACATCGATAGCCTCAGTTTTCAATTCTAAGTTTATGCACAAAGCCCCTACACAAGGCATAATAAGAAAGCGTTCTACTTCAATTTCCGCTTTACGGAAAAATCAAGATTTCAACAAACAAGATCGAATACCTTATTTTGTTCAGCACCGCAAAGTCGTCCCAGATTATTATATCAAAACAGAGAGTGCGAATGTCATGAGCAGTTACCCTCCCTATAATTTGTTGCTTTTTAGTTATCGGTACGACATTCATATGTACATGGCTCCAATGTAATGCGGAAAGCTTAACTTCCAGCGGATCAATTTATAGTAAAAGTTTTCTCCATGCTGTATGAGATCTGTCTATATCAACACAAAATGTAAGCGTAAAATAACAGGTATCGAACCCCACTTGTATTTTACGCTTACTGACATTTAGAAGACTATTTCAACACAAAATATATCACAATTCCCGATTACCATACTTTTATATATCTTGATATAGGTTTTCCTTCCCTTGCTTTTGCCCTTGCGATTGGCTAATGCAAGGATAATAGTGTGTGAAATCTTATAAAATAAAAAGGTAAGCTGCCAGCGAAAAAACCTTTATTTGCAAGGCTTTCAGAGGGTTTTAATATCCTCCTACAACATACAATAGCAGGAAATAAAGTCCTGTACTTCAAATCGGAATTTGGCTCACACATTCACACAGAGGATAGTTTATGTTTGGAATGGATTTCAATGTAATCATAGGAAATATATGCAGTCTGGTGGCTATGGGAACGGACACCCTCAGTGCCTCTCGGAAGACGGCTAAGGGCGTACTTTTCATGCAAAGCATCAGTCAGGTGGTCTTGGCCACCGGGGCGATCTTTCTGGGCGCAAACAGTGCGGCGGTACAGAACGGGGTCAGCTTGCTCCGCAATCTGCGAGCCGCTACCAACAAAGGGGGCAAGTGGTTGGAATGGGTATTCCTTGCCATTGGTGTGGTTCTGGGGCTATACTTTAATTTCTTCCTCCCCAATGATATCGGTATATGGCTTGGACTGATCCCTATTCTTTCCAATGTGGGATATTCTCTGGCAGTGTATTTCTTCACTGACGATGAGATCAAGCTGAAGCTTGCATTTTTACTCACCAATGTTGCCTTTGTTTTCTTTAACTTTATGATCAAGAACTATGTGGGCTTCTGCACCTGTGTCTTTGTTGCCACTGCAACGGGAATTTTCGTTGTGAAGAGTCGGAGGCAGGCTGCCCTTACAGAAAGCTCTGACGGAAAGGATCGCCATACATGATTTATTTAGACAATGCCGCAACCACCAAGCCTTGTGGAGCTTGTGTGGAGGCGATGACAGAAGCCCTGACCCTTGGCTGGGCCAATCCCAGCGCCTTGTATCATTTCGGTGTGGAGGCCGCAAGGCTTCTCAGAAAATGCCGTACAGATGTGGCACAGGCCTTGGGTGGGGAAACGGATCGGGTCTTCTTTACCTCCGGTGGTACAGAGGCAGACAACTGGGCCATTTTCGGTGCCGCAGAACGCTTGGGCAAACGGGGCAAGCATATTGTTACCACCTGTGTGGAGCATTCCGCTGTCCGCAAGCCTATGGCAAAATTAGAAGAACAGGGCTTTGAGGTAAGCTATTTACAGCCTGACAACATGGGACGGATCACTGTAGAGGACTTGCAGAAGGCCCTGCGGAAGGACACCATTCTGGTCAGCATTATGATGGTCAATAACGAGTCCGGCGCAGTGATGCCCATTGAACGCATGGCCAAGCTGACCCATAAGCTCTGCCCCAATGCTCTGTTCCATACAGATGCGGTGCAGGGATTTTTCAAGGTTCCCTTTCGGGCGCAGACACTGGGAGCAGACATGATCTCCGTCTCTGCCCATAAGGTTCACGGCTGTAAGGGGGCAGGGGCTCTGTACCTCCGCCCCGGTCTGAAGCTGCCTCCTCTGCTCTTAGGTGGGGGACAGGAAAACGGCCTGCGCAGCGGCACCGAGGGTCTGCCCCAAATCGCCGGCTTCGCCGCCGCCTGTCGGGAGAATCTGCCTCACCGCATGGAGCATATCAACCATGAGAACAAGCTGAAGACCCGTTTGCAGGAAGCTCTCTCCCAAATGGAGGGTGTTCACCTCATAGGTGCCCAGGAAGCTCCCCATATTGTGAATGTAGCCGTTCCCGGCCTCCGTTCCCAAGGTCTTCTCAACAAGCTCCAGGATCACGGCATCTGTGTCTCCGCCGGCTCTGCCTGCAGCAAGGGACACCGTAGCCATGTGTTGGAGGCCATGGGAATCGACCCCACCCTCATCGACGGCTCTATCCGCATCTCCCTCTGCCACGAAACCACAGAGGAAGAGATAGAAAAAGTCATTGCACTGTTCCCCACAGTGGTACAGGAGCTACGGGGCGGTAAATGATCAAAAAAGCAGAATAAAGTACGCAACACAGAGCGGGAAAACGATCGACTTTCCTTGTCGGGATCTCCTATTGCTCCACAACAAGGTGTATAGAACAATCGATGATGTCGGCTCTTTGATGCATCCCTCCCTACTCGGAGCAGGGATTTTGCATAGGGAAGTAAAGCTCCCGACAAACAGAAGGAAGAAGCTTCAAAAGGTGTAGCTCTTTCCAATAAAAACCGTTGCACTTTCTATGAAGGTGTGGTAGAATACAGGACAGATCACGGCGATCGGAATGGGTATATCCCAACGGTACCAAGCCGCCGTAGACGGACAGAAATACCCCTGTGAGCCATTGAGAAATCGAGAAGGCAACAGATTCGGGGTCCGGAGTCGGAAGACGAGCTGTGATCGGAAGCGAGGACACTCTTGGGGACGGTCCGTCGTTTGTCTGCCTGCAACAGCTTTGCCCTTGGGCAAACTATGCAAAAAAGCCAAAGCCCCCTCTATGGGGGCTTTTTCTATTCTGCGGAATGCTCCAATATCGGCTTATACTTATTTCTAATAAAACGGATTGACATGGTATCTCTCCGATGAGGAGAGACAGGGCGCTGAGCGCAGGGCGAAAACAGCCGAAATGACAGTCCTTCGGTAATGGATCATAGGAAAGACAGTGTATCTTTGTGAGGTGAGAGAATATGGCGAAACGGGATCCTTTTTCTGAATATCATCCTTTGGTGTGCTTCCTGTTCTTTTTGACGGTGATCCTCATGGGGACGGTTGTGCGGCATCCGGCTTATGTGCTTGCGGGCTGTGTGGCCTCCGGGTGGTATTACGGTCTTCTGAAGGGACGGGGACTGCTTACCATGCTTCTGCGGCTGCTTCCACTGCTTCTTCTGGTGAGCCTTCTGAATCCTCTGTTTAACCCCAGAGGGGAGCATGTTTTGTTACGCATTTTTGGCAGAGCCTTTACTTGGGAATCCCTGTGCTTTGGCTTTGTGACTGCCGGGAGCTTTGCCCAGACGATCCTGTGGTTTGGCTGCTACAACACGGTGCTTACCGGGGATAAATTCACATCACTCTTTGGGAATCTGATCCCTGCATTGTCCTTGCTTCTGGTCATGGTACTGCGGATGATGGGAGAGCAGACAAGGAAGCTCAAGCAGATCCTCCATGCCAGAAGCGGCATCGGCAAGGGCATCACCGAGCAGAATAGTCGGAGGGAGAAGCTTCTTCACGGCATGACCGCCCTTTCCGCCCTTACGGATCGGGCTCTGGAGGGAAGCATCGTTACCGGCAATTCCATGAAGGCCCGCGGCTACGGCTGTGGACGGCGAACGAATTTCCACAGCAGACGGCTCAGAGTAGGGGAATGGCTGTGCCTTCTTCTCTTCCTATTTCTTCTTGCACTGACCTTGTGCCTTGGGGGGATGGAGGCGGAGTTTGAGCCTGTGATCCGCACAGATCCCTTGGGCTTGGGCTTCCTTGCCTACTGCGGACTTCTGGGTGTTCCCATTGTATTACGGATAAAGGAGAGCATTCTATGGCACATATTGAAATACGGAATCTGACCTTCACCTATCCGGGGAAGGAGACTCCCTCCCTGCAGGGGATCGATCTATGCATCGAAGCAGGGGAATTTGTCCTCCTCTGCGGTCACAGCGGCAGCGGAAAGACCAGCCTCCTCCGTCATCTGAAGCCGGTTCTTTGTCCCCATGGAAAAACAGAGGGCTCTGTGCGCCTGAACGGCAGGGAGCTTTCCGAAATAGACGGAAGGACACAGGCCTCTGCTGTGGGCTTCGTCATGCAAGATCCCGATGACCAGATCGTCACGGACAAGGTTTGGCACGAGTTGGCCTTTGGCTTGGAAAGTCTGGGGACGGAGCAGAAGACCATGCGGCTGCGTGTGGCGGAGATGGCCTCCTATTTCGGCATTCAGGGCTGGTTCCACAGGAATGTATCCGAGCTTTCCGGTGGACAGAAGCAGCTCCTCAATTTAGCCTCTGTCATGGCCATGCAGCCGGAAATTCTGATCCTGGATGAGCCTACCAGCCAGCTGGATCCCATTGCCGCCGCAGATTTCCTGAATACCGTCAAGAAGATCAATCGGGATCTGGGTACCACCGTCCTGATCACGGAACACCGTCTGGAAGAGGTCTACCCCTATGCAGACAGAGTGGTGGTTATGGAAAAGGGGAAGCTTCTTGCCAACGGCTCTCCCCGTCAGGTGGGACAGCTTCTTTATGAACGCCACGAGGAGCTGTTTTCCGCCCTTCCTACTCCTGCCCGTGTGTTCTATGCTGTGGGAGAAAGGGGACAGTGTCCCCTGACTGTTCGGGAGGGAAGAAGCTGGCTTACAGAGCGCTTCCCCCAACAGCCTCTGCCTCACAGAGAGCCGAAGCCACGGGAAAGCAAGCTGTCTTCCGAAATGGCTCTCCGCCTTCGGGATGTGTGGTTCCGTTATGAAAAGGACAGCCCCGACATCCTGCGACAGGTGGAACTGGAGGTTCCCCAAGGCTGTCTCTATGCCATTGTAGGGGGCAACGGAACGGGAAAATCCACCTTACTGAAAACCCTCTGCGGCATTTGCAAAGCCTATCGGGGGAAAATCGAGCTTTTGGGAAAGCCACTGAAAAAATATAGCTCCCGTGAGCTGTTCCGTGGATGCGTGACCCTCCTTCCCCAAGATCCCAAGAGCCTCTTTGCCAAGAAGACCGTACGGGAGGAGCTGGAGGAAATGGATGGAGCGCCTGAACAGTGGCAGGCTATGGCGAAGCTGTGCCGCATTGATGGACTGACGCAGCAGCATCCCTATGACCTGTCCGGCGGAGAACAGCAACGGGTAGCTCTTGCCAAGGTTCTGCTGACCGAGCCCCGTATCCTGCTTCTGGATGAGCCTACCAAGGGCTTGGACGGAGCGTTTAAGATCACCTTTGCAGGGATTCTGAGGGAGCTGTGTCAGAAGGGTCTGACCATCGTCATGGTATCCCACGATGTGGAGTTCTGTGCGGAATATGGGGATCTGGTGGGGATGTTCTTTGACGGACAGCTACTGACCACCGCAGAGCCGAGACAGTTCTTCGGACACAACAGCTTCTACACCACTGCGGCAAACCGCATGAGCCGTTGCCTCTTTGACAAGGCGGTGACGGTGTCCGATGTGACAGAGCTGTATGAAAGAAACAGAAAGGAGCTTGGATCATGAGTAATAGAAAAAGATCCGCCCTGTTTACCCTTCTGTGCCTATGCATCCTGATTCCCACTACCCTGATTCTGGGTAGTCGGCTGAAGGGGCGCTGGTACTACCTTACCTCCACCCTGATCGTGGTGGAGGCCATGATTCCCTTTTTCTATGCCTTTGAGATCCGCAAGCCCAAGGCAGGAGAATTGGTGACCGTGGCGGTTCTGGCGGCTTTGGCGGCAGTGTCCAGGGGAGCTTTCGCCTTCCTGCCCCACTTCAAGCCAGTTGTGGGCATTATCATGATCGTGGGCATTGCCTTTGGGGGAGAGGTGGGCTTTCTTACGGGAGCCATTGCCGCCTTTGCCAGCAACTTCTTCTTCGGGCAAGGGCCTTTCACCCCGTGGCAAATGATGTCCTACGGCATGGGCGGTTTTCTGGCAGGGGCGGTCTTCCACCGATCTTGGGAAAAATGGGAGAAGAAAAAGCTGTTCCCCGTAGCTTTGGGCAGCTTCGGCTTCCTGTCCGTTCTCCTCCTGGTAGGCCCTCTTCTGGATATCTGCAGTCTCTTCACCATGAGCAGTACTCTGTCTTGGGACTTCGCCATAGCCTGTCTCAGCTCCGGCTTCTTTGTCAACCTGACCCACAGCCTTTCCACCCTGCTCACCCTCCTCCTCTTAGGCAAGCCCCTTCTGGCAAAGCTCAAGCGTTTGCAGAGCAAATACGGCATTTGGGAGCGCTGATACGGCTGTCCCCTGCCATATAAAAAAGATCTTCTCATACTTATTTCAAATAAAACGGATGAACTGTTTTATTATGCCGCCGGTAAGCGGCTAAACCAAGGGATCCCCGGGGAGCTTATACTCCCACGGGGATCCCGATTGGTTTAGGGGTAGTATTAGGAAAAGTAAGCCTTTGCGGAGTCGGAATAGGCAAACAGTGCCTTGCACAGGTCTAACAGGGTGCCGGTCTTGTTGTTGCCGTAGGTGTCTACACTGTAATACAGGGTATCGGATACGGGGGTATCACCGCAATAGACCGTTGCGGTCAGAACTGTACGCAGCTCGGAGGCAAGCAGACCGTCAAAGGCGAAGGAATACCATCCGTAGGTGTTGCCGTATGCTGTAGGCTGTGTAAGGAAGGCTTCCTTGGCGACGCCCTTGTTGTCGGTATAACGGATCCGCAGTGTCAGATCCTGAGGTGCAAGGGTGGGATCGGACAGAGCTACCACAAAGCGGAGCGTAACCTTAGTATCCAGAACCAGAGCTTTCCCTACCCAGGTGACTTGGGGGGCGGAGAGGGTGGACTCTACCCGATTGGTAGAGCCGAAGGGTACGCGATTCCCATCTGTCAGCAGGGATCTGTGCTCTGCTGTCATATCCCTGTCTGCGAGGGTATTGGTACGGTAGCCCTTGAAGATCTGTGCCTTGGCGCCGTAGCGTAGGAGATTGGCACAGAGGCCACGCAGGGCGGGGGATATGTTCGTCTTGTTAAGCTGAGTCATGGCGTACCGAGCGACGGAGTAGGTGTCTGTGGCTGAGTAATAGGTTCTGCCACCTGCGGTCATGACCAACTTGGCAGAAACTTCATCCATCATCTGCACAGCAGTTAGTCCCTCCAGAGTAAAGTACCAGTACTCACCCTTATCCACAGGGGACAGAGTTACGGCCCTGTCACCCACATAGAGACCGTCCTCGTAGACGGGGATGGAGCAGTGTAATGCAAGGGTGTCATACTGTTCCAAATCGGACTTTCTGATGATGTAGTTGATGGCAATATCACTTGCCAGATTCAGGCTATGACCCAGCTTGGCATCAGCATCGGCAATGGGCGTTTCGTTGATTGCACGGACAAAGTGACGGGTAGCGGGGAGTGTATTGTCGTCTACCAGGAAGGTCACGGGAGGGGCTTCTTCTGCGTTCCGTTTGACGATTTCCGGATCGTTGAGGCCGTCGTCCATCATGGAGCCGGAAGGATTCGATTGATAGGCAACCTTTAGATCGGTGAGAGAAATCACATTCTTGCCGGAATTGTTCCCGGGAGAAGTGACGTTGTAGAATATCAGATACATGGGCTGATATTCCCCGGTTTCTGTTGACTTGAACTGAATGTCCGTCAGATCCAAGGGCCAATACTGTGCCGTTGCACTCCTAATCGTAAAGGTAGAATTGGAAGAAATGACATAGTCCCCCTGTGCGTCCTTGGCAAGGATGCCTACATTAAGCTTGGTGGTACATTTGACGATTGCCTTTGCACCGATGTCCAGGCTGGCAATGGGGCGATTGGTGCTGACCTGCAGATTAAAGGCAACAGCCTGTCCGGGAGCCAAATAAATCTCGTTCTTAGGACCGATCTTGTTGTAGGTCTTCACATCGGCGGTAATGTAGTCCGCAGAAGGCGTCGTAGGCTTTCCGGTGTTGGGATCTACGTCGGAAGAATTGACGTCTACAAACACAGCACCCTCTACACTGTCGGTAAGGGATTCAAAGGCATCCTTAGTCAGAAGAATATTACGGATCTCCTTGATATGATTGTAGGACTCCCGATCTAACTTATAGGCAGCCAGGGCGGTAGGATTGGTAGCTGTGCCGCGGTTCATGGGATCGTAGATCCGTACGGCATCAAAGTGGAATTCGCCACCACGTTTCAGGAAATCGTACTGGCTGTCTATTGCACTGTAAACCCAGAGCTTCACGGTATAGCTCCCGTAGGGAAGCCCTTGGATAGATACCACGGGGATCTGGTACAGCTCCAGCTCACCCTTGTTGTTGACAGTCATACGCTTTGCAGGCTCGGCTGCTCCTTCCTTCCAAACCTCTACACAAATGGTAGCCTGCTTGGGGCCGGTGCGGCTGATGATGTCGAAGCCGGTGCCCTTGAAGGAGAAGCTTACCTCGGTATAGGTTTCGGTGGATTCGTTCAGCTTAACACCGGAGCCCTCGACAACGTAGCTGTGGCCGTCAGACAGGGTGGTGTCGTTCGTGTAGCGGGAATCGTAGCCATAAACCTGGTCAGGACGATCATCGGGCCCGATGTAGATGTAATCAATGGTGATCTTGCCCTGCTTGCCGGAAATGCTCTCCATGCCGCCAAAGTAGGGACGGATACTCATGATGCTGTGAAGGTTTCGTGCTTGCTCAGGGATCTTTGCGGTGACGGTGATCCATTTGCCGGAGGACAAATCACCTGTGGGGAGAGAAATCTTCTGAGATGCATCTTTGGTTGCAGCCTCATTAGAGGTATTAGAGGGGATCCACTGGAGTTTGACATAGGGACCGATCTTGTGTTCCGTTCCGTCTTCGTAAATGGTGGTTCCTATGGTGAGATTCTCCAGCTTGAAGCGGATCTGATAGAGCTCTGCCCTATCCGGTCGGAAATTGAGGCATTCCGGCTTGTAGGAGGTAGCTGTTCGTGAATGAACCATGTACAGATCCGGAAATTCCGGAGCGCCGCTGCTATCGAGGAGGGGGAGCTCGGGAACTGCCACCATCTCTGCTACGCCTAAATTGTTGTCAATGGTTAGAGACTCTACTTTGCCCAGATTGACCCACCAATGCTGTGGATCCTCCTCATCGGGATTGATATAGCCGTAGGTTTTGGAAGCATAACGGTCCCTGTCTTCATCCATATTATCGAAGCCGATGAAGAGGGCATCTGCAGTGGGAGTGGAATCATGCATCTGTCCAATGTAGAGATAATCCACATAGACGGCTGCGGTGGCCTCGCAATCCTTCTTAGCCTTCAAATAGCGGAAGGCAACACCGAAGCCCAGGATGGTCTCGGAAATATCCAGCTTGTTCTTGGTGGAGAATGTTAGGGTGATAAAGTCATCGGTGATCTCATAGGCAGAGGAGTTGCAGATGATATAGTCAATAGATCCTGCTTGGTTCTGATAATAGAAAATCACGCCGATGTTGGCCGCAGTACTGCCTTCAATCAGCTCGCAATCCTGAACACGGAAGCGGATCTGGACATAGTCTGCAGAATTGGAGGGGAAGCTAAGGGGCATACGATCTGGATTGGTATTCCAGGGATAGTAGCCGGCAGGGTAACCCTCGTTGCCCTCGGTATAAGCAATGGCACTTGTACCGAAACGAGTCTGGTCGTTGTAGGGCTTGTCGCAAATGTTTAGTCGGAGCGTACCATTGTGGAAGGAAAGACGATTCTTATTCTCGGGATCCACATTGCCCGTTGCCTTGGTAGCGCCACCGTAGCTCATACCCCAATGACGGTTCACAGGATCGTCAAAGTTGAATCCGCCGTAGACACTGCCGGTATATCGGCTACGATCTGCCTCGGTATTATCAAAGTCAAAGAACATACCGGTCTCCTGCCGGTCCAGACGGAGCATGGCTTCCTCGGAACCGATAAACAGCTGGTCAATGATCACCTTGCCCGGGGTATTGTTCTTGCCGTTGATACTGCGGAAGCGTACACCCAGATTCGTAAGAGTTACGCCCTCCTCCTTGATCTTGTAGCTTGAGATAAGGGGGACTCGAATGGTCTGGTATTCATCGGTGGTGCCATCGTAGTCAACACGAATATCCTCGCCATAAGCTTCGGTTCCGTCAGCTTTCCTGTAGTTGTACAGGAAGACGATCTGCTTCAGGGGATCTGCCGTGGACCATTCGCAGTTCTCTAACTTGAATCGGATCTGGATATATTCTGCACTCCGCAGATCAAAGTTTAGAATAGCGGAATCTGCAACAATTCCACCGCTGTTGGTGGGGATGGTGTTTGCCTTTCCCGTAGTCATAATACGGGGACCACAGTTATTATCATTGGGGTCTGCTAAGACACCGTAGGAAAGGGTACCGTCCAGATTATGGATGGCAAAATTGCCGGTACCATGGGAGACCGCCCAGGAGGGATTGGCTTCCTCTATGTCGAAATCCTTATAGCCGTAGGGAGCGGTGCTGTATCGGAGCTGATCGGCGGCAGTGCCGTCAAAGCTGAAGAGGAGATAGTCGCTGTCTACGCTGTCTAACCAACCGATTTGCGGCCCTACGTAGAGATAGTCCACAGTAACACTGCCGGGAACAGAGGTATCAGCCTGCAGGATGTGCTGGAAGCGGATGCCGATGGTAACCACGGTAGCATTGGACAGCTTCTTAAGATCCTCCTCGGAAAGCAGTTTAGCGAAATCGAAGGTAACGGTTTGCCATGCTCCGTTCTGCAGGGTGAAGGGGGAATAAACCACGACCTGAACAAACTGATTGTTCTCGTCAAAATATCGCAAGCAAAGGGCGGCAACAGGGGAGGACTGACCGTCTGCGATGGTACAGCCGTCCATCTTGAAGCGGATCTCGGCGTAATCCTCTGCAGAATACCGATACTGGAGGGTATCTGTACTATAGGTATCGGTTAAAGTGCCTGTGTGGAACTCAGGGCCGTACTGCTTGACGGTATTGGTGGCATCTGCATTGTAGCCCTTCTTGACCGGGAGGGTCATGGTACCGGCTGCTGTATCATAGGTACAGGAGGCGGTATAGTTGGTTCCTTCTACATATCTTGCGATCCAGTTGCCGGCATCAAAGTCATTGCCCTTATAGATGGGATCGACGCTGTAACGATCCATATAGCCCTTGCCGTCGAAGTCTACGAAGAAGGCGTTGGAGGGAATAAACTCCTTGTCGATCACGGGCTTGTAGACGATGTCGCCGACCTCACCGCTGTCTTGCAGGGTAGCCTTTGTGTCGGAGGTGACTTCCTTCCAGAGATAGTCATCGGACTTGGGGTTCTTAACATAGCGATGGAACACCTGACTTAAGGCAGTGGGATTTATCATGTCGGTTTCGTAGTACATGATGGTAGCGGGGAGAACGGTGACGGGGATGGTAACATTCCGCAGGGTTCCGTCATCCAGGTACAGCTCAACATGGGCATGGAACTTGAAAGCACCTTCCAACAGCTTCTTAAGGGAAACACGGACAGTCCTGTTATCGCTACGGATGGCGGCGTTTGCATATCCTGCGCCCTCTGTGACATCGAGGGATGTTATCTTGCCCTCTCGTGCTACCAACTCTGAGATTCCGTTCAAGACGGCATCGTCAATGACAGGGATGTCTATGGACTTGCCGTAATCCATAACGATGACCAGCTCCTCGGGGACAAGCTCGGGGTTATAGATATAGGTGTTGGTGCAGGCAAAGGAAATGGACTCAGATGCATATTGATCTCCCATTACAGATGCAGTAGGAGAACTGTTGCCTGTGGTGGAGGATAGAGGAACACCATTTGCGTTACCGGTCCAAGAGACCTGCCCCCAGCGAGGACCGCAGGGTTCTTCGGTGATCCGATAGCTCTGGCCGTTAAGCTGGAAGTTGGTAAATTCTGCACGATAGCCGTTTTTCAGTGTGAAGCGACCCATAATGTCGGTCTGATAGTCACCTGCAAATACACCATCTTTGTTATACAGCTTGTAGTTCTGGTAGGAAATGGGGTAATCCTTATGGGAAGTAGTAAGGGTAAGGGTGTAGCCAAAGTCTAAGGTGTTGAGGTATGCCATGGTGCTGTCAGAGATCAAGGTATCGGTAAGAGTACCGTCTTCCTTACCATAGTAAGGGGCAATGTTCTTTTCTGCTACAATGGTATCACTCTGGGGCAGGTTAAATTTCATGGCACAGTTGGTTCTGCCCTTTCCGCGATCCATGTAGAAAATAGACAGGGTGTGTTCTCCGGCTGCGGAAAATTCAGCTACAGATTGCTTGAAAACCTTGTCATAAATATTCTTCTGCCGCATGGGAACACCGTCGAGGATGGAGCCGTTTTCTGTGATGCCGTTGCCGTATTGGGTAGCATCGGAACCGTGTCCGTAGCCATTGGGGTTCTTGTCACGGATTCTGTCGTACTTGTCCGAGGTGACAGTGACCTCGCCGGTGGCGAAGTTGATCTGACCTTGCAGGGCATCGTGGGAGCCACCCAGTTCCATTACTAACTTGCTGTCAATATAGATCCAAACATCATCGTCACCGGAGAAGGAGAAGGTAATGGGGCGGTTGGGATCTCCACGAAGGTTGCCGTCTGCTGTCATTTGGAAGTTAATGTTCAGATGCATACCAAAGCCCCAGGTAGGTGTACCTCTGCCGGAAATTTGAACAGAGGGATTGGGACCGGAGGCGAGGGCTACACCATCCATGATGTAGCTGTCCATACCGGCACTTACGCTGAAGTTAGAAGCAGAGGAGGGGTAGGCGGTTCCGATGACAGTAGTGGGCTTGGCGAAGGGCTGGAAGGCAGTTGCATAGCCGTTAGAGGGACGGTGAGAATAGGGATTGTTGCCATGATAGCCGGGAACACCCACACCATAGGACGTGCCGCTGGACCAGTAGTAGGACATGGGCTTATCCAGAATGGCGAGGGTCGCACCGGAGGTAGGCTCGTCTTCAAAGAAAATACCATTGGCATCACTGTCCAAGATGTAATATCCCTCCTGATCATGGATGAAGGGGATACGGACATCGGTGTAGACTTCCTTGGTATCTGCGATTTCCTTGGTGCTCCAATAGTCGGCTGCAACCACGTTCTCGTTATGGAAGGGAGGATTATTTGCCTTGTACAGATCCGGGGCTGCAAGACCGGAGTAAATACTGTACATCTGGGCATAGGTGCTGACACCGTTGACGTCCTCCTTGGTCTCCTTGTCGTAGTCACTGAAGGGGGAGGCAGGGGTGTCCTTGTTGTTGGCATTCTCGAAGTAGAAGCCCTTGGTCTCAGAATCGTCTAATGCCTTGGTCAGCTCGTTCATTTTGTCCTCGTTCCAGTTGTACATGGTGGCAGAGAAGTAGCTGATGGTTTTGCCCTCGTTATTCTCGGCATTGATGGACAGAATGCTCATCACATCCAGGAGCTGTCGCTCTATACGATCCAGCAGAGTCTGGTAGAGGTCCTTCTGTGCCAGGGTATCGGAAGGCAAGGAAATGCCGTTATAGCTCTTGTAGAGGTTGACGGCCTCGGCTAAAATGGAGAGGAAGCGTACATGTACATCCTCCTGATAAAGAGAATGATAGGGGACGTAGCTTACAGCCTTTTGCAGGGCAGCATACAGAGACTCTGTATACAGGCGGTTATCAAGCAGACGGTAGAGATAGAATACATCCTCACTCTGTCTGTAACTCACGCTGTAGCTCCACTCAAAGTGTTCCATCCCCAATCGCTGTTCCAGACACAGATAGTATGTGGAGTTGTCTTTTGAAGGATTGTTAACATCTTTGATGTTACGTGCCAGCTCCAGGATACCGACGTCAGTGTTAGGTGTAACGGCTATGTTGATACCAACAGATTTGCGTTGTAGCTGATCGGAAACCAAGGGATTATCTCCGTTTCTGATACCAAGGAAATAGTCCCCCTCGATCTTAAAGTGATAGTGGTTGGTTTTTTCGTTATTACCTGCTGTGCCGGGAGCAAAGTAGATCTCTACTCCCATATCCGGATCTGCACCTAAGATGGCTCCGTCCATATCAAAGACCTGAGTGGCAGCGATGGTGCCTAAGTTGGTCTGGGTCAGAGGATTGAGAACACGGCAGATCCCGTCTCGATTCTTCTGGACCATGTAGTAGGTGCCTTCCGGCTTTACCTCAGACTTGTGCTGAAAACCGCTTACATCGGTTACAAGCTCGTTGTTGGGGACAGGCGTGGGCAGTGCCAACAGATGGTTCTGAGAACGGAGAGCCTCTGTGATGGTGTTGTTACACAGATCGCAGAGGGAATTGCTGTCCGCATCCACGTGAGGAAGTGCGGGGGAAGACTCTCTGTGGACCACTGTCTTACAGGAGGCACAGAATTCTTTCCGCTCACACACTGCGATGCAGGAGGGGAAGAGGGCGGTTGCGGTCTGCTCATGTCTGCACAGATTCTCGGGATCGAGGCCCATTGCTACGTATTCTGAACCGATCTGACCTTTCTCGAAGCCGGTATCTACAAAGTAGCTGTATCCGTCTGCCAAATTCTTGACTTCATCGGGATAACGGGAGGTGTAGTAAGGAGCAGAGAAGAACATACTGGCGGTACGGCCTTCCTTCCTGCCGTAATTGAACCAATGATTATAGAGCTTGTCTTCATAGGTGTTGCCGGAGAAGCTTGCCAGCTTGTCCTCGGAAACAGCGGGATCTAAGCTGTAAACTGCAGCGTCGAATAGGAAGGATTCCAGCTCCGCCTTTGTTTTGCAATTCTTGAAGCGAATGAGGCTTGCTACATAGTTCTTGAGGGCGGCATAGCCGTTTTCCTTGGTGAGGAGAAGCTTGAATTCTTCATTAAACTCCTTGAGATCAAAGTCGTCGGAGCCTGCTCTGTGCTCTTTAATGGCATTTTCGTCCGCACCGTAAAGGATATAGTTCTGCATGAGGTGAAGCTTGTCATAGGACAATGTTCCGTAGAGATCATCGTTGGAGCCTTGGTTATAATAGTCATAGTTATCTTCACTCAGAGGACCGCGGCTGGCATACTCGGAGACAGAGAAGAATACAGAGCCCTGTCTGCCCTCCCAGAAGCCGTAGGTGACGAAGTGTTTGTAGGCTCCTTCAAAGCTTCCGTAGGTTGCGTGGTTCTTAACATCGGAGTTGTGATCTAAATAATATTGGGGATCGAATAGGATGCTGGGGAGATAGCCTGCTTTCTTGCCTGTGCTATTGTAATGCTCCTTTGCCTGCGCTTCGGTCATGCCGGCTGTTTCGGGGTAGGCAGCGGTATAGAATTCGTAGTCAAAGAGAAGATCGTCTATGGTCACAGAGGGATTTGAACAGACTTTCAACTGTTTTAGAAAATAGGTCTTTCCGATTTCGTTGGTGCAGAGAACCGCTTTGCCATTTTGCGTGACATTGTTGAGGTTTAAGCCTGTCTCCTTGTTATGAATAGCAAACACTTTGTCCGTGGTATAGGGTGAGGTGGCGGCGCGGAGATACCAGCGCTGACGGTTATTGCCCTCTTCCAAGGGGGCGAGGCTGACACTGCCATCCTCGTTAGCGGTAATATAGTACTTTGATACACGGGAGTTGTCCGTTGTACCTCCATAATTGTAGCCATGACTGAGGGAACGGATATACCAGTAGCCCTGGGTATCGGTCTCTAAGGCGAAGTAAGCATCTCTCTTTTTGTCAGAGGCTAATTCGCTGTACTTTAACACATGCAACTGACCGTCTGCACTCTTGGGATTATAGACTACAAAATCCGTATCTTGCGTACCTTGGAGCAGATAGATGCCACACTCACGGAAGCCCTCCATAATGTCAGACCGTGGAGAGCTCTCTTGGGTGAAATGGCAAATGCCTCCCCGGTATGTGCCGGAGCTGATCCACCTGACTCTGTTACAGTAGTAGATCACACCCTTATATACAGACATATCTTGGATGCGGTAGAACTCATAGCCGGAGCTACTGGAACGGATGCACAGCTCGGTATTGGGGCGGGCATCATCTGCGTGGGAAGCTATGAGCTCTGCAATATGATCATACACAAGGACGATGGAACAGCAATCCACAATGACGGATACATAGAGACGGTCATTGTCGTAATCCATGCCGAAAAGGTTCACCTTGCCTACATCGGAAACAGGATAGCTGTCGGGGATGCCGGCAACGGTCTTTGCTAAGGAAGTGGTATAGCTGCTGTCAAGACCGAAGGCAAAGGATGCAGTAATGATAGAACTTGCGGCAGTGACATCAATGGTAACAGTATAGAATTTCCATGCACAGCGGATCAGGAGAGTTACCTTGTTCTCTTGGGCAGACAGGATGGTTAATCGGTCTACGCCTAAGGCTGTGCCATTTTCGGCTTTGAGTCCGAAGCTTGCTTTGGTGGTGACAGCTTCGCCACCGGGGGTGCTGAGCAGAAGGATGGAGTCTCCACCTACTCTGCCCGTTGCCAGGAAGAGATAGTGCTGCTTGCCTATGGTAATGCCGTCTAAAGCCTTTGCCTCGCCGAAGGTGGTAACGACATAATTGCCGTCCACCTTTAAAGCGGCAGATGCATTCGACTTTAAACCGGTGCGTGCCATGATCGCCTGATTACGATTCTCGGTGGTGCGGACATAGTAAGCGTGATCGTTGATGGTGGTCATACAGGACATATAGGTGAATGACACGCCGCTGTGACTGGATATGGGATTAGCAGTCAATTGGTAGTGTCTTGCGATCTGGGGCCAGGTGGGGACGAGGCTCTCGCCCTCGCCTAACAGGGTAACGGAGCTCTCCGAGGCTCGTGTAGCGGGGCTGTCATCTTCCGTGGGGGCAAGGACGGTGTCTTGTGCCCTGACAGGCAGAGCGCCTATGGGCAGGTAGCCTATGAGCATACTCAGCAGCAGAACAAAGCACAGACAGGATCTAAGGGGATTCTTAAGATGCATAATCATTCTCCTTTACAGAATATAAAATGCCACTAAATAACATTTATTCCATTATTATATCATGAAATAATCTGGAAGACAATAGGAAGTGACATGAATTGTCTGCCGAACCAGTCGATACCGAGGCCTTTTCACAGTTTTCCGCAACACGAGGGGACGGAAATGCGTGCTGAAACTTAACACACATCACCGTCCCCTGTGCAGGTAGGCCATAGCAAAAGACCTTCTCAGAAACAGAGAAGGTCTTTTGCTATCAATGGGGCTTAATATCGGGAATGCTTGCGGCGCCAGAGGAAGACGATGACAGCGATGATGAGGGCGATAATGCCTGCGATGATGAAAGCGAAGAGGAACAGACGGTTGAGTCTGCTGTCCGGCTCCATGCGCTCCTGCCCGATGTAGTAGTTGGGAGTGGTCGATTTGGCGGTGCTTTCCGTAGGCTGGGTGGTGATTTCCTCTCCCACACTGCGCTCTATGTAATGACAGATGAGGACATTCAGTGCAGAGAGAATGGCATCACCGCCGGCTTCCTCTGTGACGGAGGCGGCGATCAGGAAGGGCTGAGGGGCAGAGACCTCTGCAATGGCGGTAACGTGACCGTCCTGAGACCCTCGGATCTGTACCACCGTGTAGGGAACAGAGCCATCGGCGAAGGCATCTACCTTCTGAGCCAGACGGTAGTTCGCCATCAGGTCACCGAAAAGCTCGGAATGGAAGGAGACATTCTGGATGCAGTTCATCAGAAAACGGGTGCTGTAGACAGGGATATCCCAATATTCCAAAGGGAGCTCGTTGGGAGGGATCTTGCCGTAGCGATCATTGATGATCTGCTGGTACTGCATGTGGGTACCGATATGGCTCAGCATCTTTTCCGCAACCTGATTTTCCCCCAGGATAATGCTGCGGTATCTGCACTCATCCAGAGTCAGGCTGTCAATGCGGAATTCCTCAGGCCTTGCGTTGAAGTCCTCCGGATCGGTGACGGGTTGGAAGCTCCCGTTGGTTTCTTCCTCATAGAAGTACATGTGCAGAGGCAAAGCCCACAGACGGCCTATGGGGACAAAGCGATTCTCATTAAAATTGTAGTCGGTGCGTTCCTTGAGGTTATAGTAGCTTACGGAGAAATTGCTCTCATCCAGCTGATGCTCTTCCATGAAGGCTTCGATTTCCCCTGCCAAACCGCTGTCGGGAGAAGCGTAGACCTGCAGACACAGCAGGAAGCAGAAAAATACACAAAATAGGCGTTTGATCATATCAGCAATCATTCCTTTTGGATCTTACGGGAAAGATCCATAAAATTTCAAGCTATTATATCATACTTTTTGAAAAAATAAAAGTCCTAAAATATCGGAGTTTCCACAATTTGCGGAAACTCCGGAACACAAATGACTTGACCCTTCGGGAAATCCGTTGTATAATGGATAGAGAGAATCCGTGGGAGGCTTTTTATGGAACAACGTTTTTGTATTTATTGCGGTGGAATTCTTCCCGAAACGGGACAGTGTCCCTGCTTCAGCCAATATACCGGAAACATCGGCAGAAATGCGACCTGGGTGCAGGGGCGCAGAGCCGCAGTGGCAGAGGCCTCTGCCCACAGTGCGCCGGAGCATATCGATGATTTGGAGGATTTCGAGCTGCCTCCTAATGTGGTCGTTCGGGAGCGCTTCACGGAAGATCCGACGGAGCTGTACCCGGAGGAGGCGGAGGTTCTGTTCTGGGATCCTCCTGCCACAGGCAGTGGGAAGAAGGAAGCACTACCGAGGCGGCGCAACTCCTTCCTTGGAGTCCTTATGCAGCTTCCCAAGCTTGTGTGGCAGCAATGCACAGACTTCCTGCCCAATGGAAGGCGTCTCATTGACACCGGGGATCTGCGCTACGGTCTGGCCTTTATGCTCCTGTCTCTGCTTCTGACCGCAGGCAGTACCCTGCTCTACGGTCTGGTGCATCTGGAGGATTTTCTCCTGCGCTGGTATGTGACGGGCTTTATGATCCCGATTTTTGCCTTTGGCTTCAGCTATTTCTTCCTTCTTCTGACGGTCAAAAAATTTGGCGGTCATATAGATGAAAAGGGTCTCATTACCACTGTGGGTCTGAGCTCGGTCTTGCCCTCGGTTCTACAGCTTCTGTCCCTGCTTTTCTCCACCCTCGACGGTAGTGGCAGAGTGTTCCAGTTCTTTGCCCTGCTGATCCTGGTGACTTGGCTGTTCAGCCTGCTCGCCCTGAGCTTTGCCGCCCACAGAGTGGGGATCAACCTGTGGACCATCCTACTGTCTGTGGCCTTCGCCTTCCTTGCCATCGTAGCATTGCGGGCTATTTGGTTGTGGTTCTTGACAGGACATTTCCACTTTGCCTTCTACCTCCCCAGCAGCCTCTACCCCGGCGAGCTCTACGAAGCCTTCCTTTCCTAAATACATAACATAACAATGCCGCAGAGATCCTCCCGAGATCCCTGCGGCATTGTTTTCTAAAAAAATACTATTGGCAAGCAAGAGAAAAAGTTGGAAGCCAATTGACGTGTGATCGATGTGTGCCGAACAACCGCGCAAAATATAAGGGTGATCAGACAGAGGCTCAGACGATCACGTTCTGAGGACAGCCTGCCAGGAAGGCGCGGACGTTCTCTTCGTTAATGGCATGGAGTCTCTCACGGGTCTCCTTGGGCGCCCAAGCGATGTGGGGGGTCAGGTAGCAGTTTTTGGCATGCAGAAGAGGATTGTTCGGAGAGATGGGCTCTTTGGATACTACGTCGGCGGCGAAATATGCCAGCTTGCCCTGCTCCAGAGCGTTGCAGACAGCGGCCTCATCTACCAGAGCGCCACGGGCGGTGTTGATGAGGATGGCGCCGTCCTTCATTTTCCCAAGGCTCTCTTCGTTGATCATTCCCGTGTTGTCTGCGGTCAGGGGGCAGTGGAGGGAGAGAATGTCGGACTGCGCCAACAGCTCCTCCAAGGATACACAACGGGGATCGTTCCGCTTCCGTCTGGCGGTGTACAGGATCTTCATGCCGAAGGCCTCGGCGATCTTGGCAACGGCTTGGGCAATAGAGCCGAAGCCGACCAGACCCATCGTTTTCCCTGCCAGCTCCATCAGGGGCGTGTTCCAGAAGCAGAAGTCCTTGCTCTGACTCCACTGTCCGTCTCGGACAGCGGTATTGTGAGAGCCGACCTGCTGTGTCGCCTCCAGCAGGAGGGCAAAGGTCATCTGTGCCACCGCATTGGTGGAGTAGCTGCCGGCATTGCAGACCCGTACACCGTGAGCCTTGGCGGCCTCAATATCAATGATATTGTAGCCCGTTGCCAATACAGAGATCAGCTTCAGCTTGGGGGCGGCTTGGAAGGCGGCGGCATTCATGGGGGTCTTGTTCAGCAGAATGATATCTGCATCTGCGATCCGTTCGTGGAGTTCGTAGGGAGCGGTGCGGTCATACACCTGCAGCTCTCCCATTTGTGCAAGGGCCTCCCAGCTCAGATCTCCGGGATTGGAGGCAAATCCGTCTAATACAACAATTTTCATCATCATCACCAAAAATTCTTAGAAGATTTATTCAGTACCACGCAGTACCAGAGGAAAACACCTACAGGCAGGACCAGAGTCGGCAGCTCCGTAAGAAGACTACCGCTTTCAGGGAATGCATAGAGCTTCCCACAGAAGGCAAGGGTCATTACAAAGAACATACTGCTCAGCAGGGTGAGTCGGGGAAGGATATAGTCTATGAAGCCATCGGGATCGATACAATCCTCCGGCTCACAGTTGCCGGGGTAGAGGAAGCGGCTGGGGAAAAGCTCCCGTGTTCTGCGCAGACGGATGACCAGATACAGGCTGTAGACAGCTACCGCAAGGAGGGTCAGGAGCAGGAATAGGTCAAGAGTGTTGACCGTAGGGAATGCAGTCAATACAGTCACAGCTTACCCTCCTTACCAATAGATCTTGGCGGCCTTTTTCAGGGAAGCGGAATAGTACAAATAAACGGCCAGAGGAACCACATACAGTCCAAGGCTCAAGCCCAAGCTACGGATGCCGGGGATGAAGTAGCTCAGCAGGAGGGTCAGACCGGACAGCAACATGGAAGCGCTGAGGACAGCCAAACGGGGAAAAATAAAGCGGATGTAGCCCTCGGGGTCGATACACTCGTCATGAGGACAGTAGTTGGGATACATGAGCCGATTGGGGAACAGTGCCTGCTCCTTCTTCAGACGGAGAAGGGAGCTGGTGCCGTAGTAGCCAAAGAACAGGATCACGACCAGGAACACAATGCCGGTCACACCGGAAAAGCCCATGACCAGATCAGCCACGGACTGTGCAGACAGCCCTGCGAAAATCAAATTCATTTCTATGCCTCCGAACAATAGGATTTCTTTCTGTCCCCAAGGGGGCAGTGACCCCAATATTATAGCAAGAAATTTTGCCTTTTGCAAGAAGAGTATTGTAATTCTTGGATTTTTGTGATAAGATAAAGTGTATTTTTATGAGTAAATTTCTACGGAGTGAAGAATTATGTCTAATTTACAGAAAGAAATCAACCGCCGAAGAACCTTCGCTATTATTTCCCACCCTGACGCAGGTAAGACTACCCTGACAGAAAAGTTCCTCCTTTACGGTGGAGCGATCGCCCAGGCCGGCGCTGTTAAGGGCAAGAAAAACGCTCGGGCAGCCGTTTCCGACTGGATGGAGATCGAGAAACAGCGTGGTATTTCTGTTACCTCCTCCGTCATGCAGTTCCAGTATGACGGCTTCTGTATCAACATTCTGGATACCCCGGGACATCAGGACTTCTCTGAGGACACCTACCGTACCCTTATGGCCGCAGACTCCGCAGTCATGGTCATTGACGGCTCCAAGGGCGTAGAGGCTCAGACCAGAAAGCTCTTTAAGGTCTGCGCCATGCGGCATATCCCCATTTTCACCTTTGTGAACAAAATGGACAGAGAGACCAAGGATCCCTTTGATCTTTTGGATGAGCTGGAACGGGAGCTGGGCATCGAGACCTATGCGGTGAACTGGCCCATCGGCTGTGGCAAGGAGTTCCAGGGTGTCTACGACAGACAGAAGAGCCGCATCAACTTCTTCTCCGGTGTCTCCGGCAAGAAGAAGGCGGACATGCTGCAGATCGCACTGGATGATCCTCAGGTCGGAGAGATCATTGGAGAAAAGCGTTGGGAAACCCTTCGGGATGACGTGGAGCTCCTTGGAGCAGGTCGGGAATTCGACATGGAGGAGGTTCGCCACGGACAGCTTTCTCCCGTCTTCTTTGGCTCAGCTCTGACCAATTTCGGTGTAGAGCCCTTCCTGGAGGCTTTCCTGCAGATGACACCTCCCCCTCTGGCCAGAACCGCCGATTGCGGAGAGATCGACACCTTCAGCCCGGACTTCTCTGCCTTTGTGTTCAAGATCCAGGCCAATATGAACAAGGCTCACCGTGACCGTCTTGCCTTTATGCGGATCTGCTCCGGCAAGTATGAGCGTGAGGCGGAGGTCTTCCACGTTCAGGGCAACAAGAAGCTCCGCCTGTCTCAGCCCCAGCAGATGATGGCACAGGAGCGAGAGATCATTGATGAGGCTTATGCAGGGGATATTATCGGTGTCTTCGACCCCGGTATTTTCTCCATCGGTGATACCATCTGCATGCCGGGTAAAAAGTTCCGCTTTGCAGGCATCCCCACCTTTGCCCCGGAGCATTTCTGTCGGGTCAGCCCCAAGGACACCATGAAGCGGAAACAGTTCGTCAAGGGTACCGAGCAGATCGCTCAGGAGGGTGCTATCCAGATTTTCAAAGTCCCCAATACCGGTATGGAAGAGGTTATTGTCGGTGTCGTCGGCACGTTGCAGTTCGATGTCTTCCGCCACAGAATGCTCTCCGAGTACGGTGTCGAGCTCCGCATGGAGGGTCTGCCCTATGAAGTCCTCCGCTTCATTGCCAAGTCTCCCTGTGACGAGAAGGAGCTGAACCTGTCCTCCGATGCAGAGCTTCTGGAGGACTACAGAGGCCACAAGCTTCTGGTCTTCTCCAGCTTCTGGGCCATCGACTTTACCCTCCGTCGCAACCCCGGCCTGGAGCTCAGCGAAACCCTCTCCGTATAACCGAATCCCCACAAAAAAGGCTGTTCATAGGCGTTGTACCCGTAAGGATACAACGCCAGTTTTATTCGCCTTACGGCGAGTTGTATGCTAAAGCAGTTATATTCGGCTAAAAGCCGAGTGTTATTCGCTTTGCGAGTTTAGGAGCGAATAAAATATCACTTTGCCGATAGGCAAAATAACACTGTGAGACAGGTCTCACAATATCACTATTAAAATATTTATTGAAACCGTAAAACGGATGTGCAGAAATTCTACACATCCGTTTAATATTTGTCTCATACCATAACAAGCAGGACATTTAGGCGTCTAAATGTCACTTGTTAGGAGAGCCTAAAACCCTTTTCTAAACAAATATCACCTATTCGATAAATTGGAATTTATCAATAACTATCTTAATTCCTTAGCATACAAGCGGTCAATATCTCCACCGTAATTCACTATATCTTTTATGTAGGTGTAGCCGTAC
>JAFOZC010000163.1 GCA_017391305.1 Oscillospiraceae bacterium
AGCTTGTGCTCTACCTCCGGCTCTGTACACTCTGCGCGGAAGGTAAGCTCCTTTGCAGTGGGATCTTCGGGGTACTGAAAGCCCTTGGAGGAGTTGTGCTTTTTATATTCTCTTGCGCTGACGGGGTCATCCTCTGCAAAGGGATAGAGAATATGAGGGGCGCGGCTGCCGTCGAAATCCAGAATATCGCCTATACGGAGGAGCAGGGCGCAGAAGCGGAGGTCGGCACGGTAGGCTTCCCTGTATTCTAAATCGGGATCATTACGGAGGAAGGACTTATCTTCTCCATGTGCCTGACAGACGGCGCTGAGAACATCTATGGGAAAATTGACCTCATCGGGCTTCTCGGGCCAGTCATTTGAATCGTCCTGTAGGATATCGTGGATACGCTTGTGGTGGATGGAACGCAGATAGTCCTGCTGCAGACCTTCCGGGAGCTCATCGTAGTGACAGCCGATATAGGAGGAGTTTCGTTCATGAAGGAAATCTTTAAACCACGTGGCGTCCTTGACCTGCTCTATATCCTTCACGGTGTAGGACATGCCCACATCATGGAGAGCGGCAGAAAGGATCAGGATCTCACATTCCTCCATAGTGAGCTTCTCTGCCTCTGATCCAAGGATCCCGGTCATGGCATGGAGAACGTTGATCACGTGCGTCTCATCGTGGAGGGTGTAATTGGGAAAGGTTTCAGTAATGGTTTTGAGCTTGGTGATGGCGGCCTGATACATGTCAGTAACCCACAGGGAGCGCTTTTGGGAGGGCTGCTTGTTTTCGTAGAGCTTCCACAGGGTAGTGTCTTTCAGATTCTTTAGTCCGTCATACATTGTGGCACCTGCTTTCTCTTGTATGTCTCTTTCTATATTGTAGCACATAAATCGATATTTGTCATAAGAAAATTCCACAATTTTTCAAATATTTATATATTTTGTCATTTTGCTATAAGTGAAAAGTTTTAACCAAATTCACACATTGTGCATAACAGAAAAACAGGATGAAAAGAAAAACACACCAAACCGGGAGGGGTTACCACTCGGTTTGGTGTGCTTCTTAGGGAAATTAGTGTTCTATGGACGGAAGGGGAACATTCTGTTCACAGCAGCTTCTCAGGCGGTAAACAGAAGTCCTTGTCTCATTCTTTATCGTCCGAGACAGTTCCGTCCTTGGATTTCAGGGAATCAGTTGTTTGCAAAGAAGGCCTTTGCGGTGTCGGAGTAGGCGAAGAGGGCCTTGCACAGGTCGAGCAGGGCGCCGCTCTTGCCGTTGCCGTAGGTGTCGGGGCTGTAGACCAGGGTCTTGGAAACACGGGTGTTTCCGTTGTAGATGGCGGCGGAAACCACGCTTCTCAGCTCGGCAGCCAGCAGGGAATCCAGATCGAAGGTATACCAGCCCTGAGCGGCATTATATACCTTTGCGCCGGTGACAGTGTAGTTGACGGTCTCGCCCTTCACATTCAGGAAGCTGACACGGAGGCTCAGATCGGCAGGGTTGCCGCTGAAGCTTGCGGGATTGAAGATGTACTTCAGAGTGACCTTGCTGTTCAGATCCAGAGACTTGCCGATCCAAGTGACAGAGGGATTGCTCAGGTCGTTCTTCTCTTCGTTGTTGTTTGCGAAGGTAACAGCATTCAGGTCAGACAGCAGGAGAAGCTGATCCAGAGTCATGTTCAGATCCACAGGATCGTTGGTTCTGTAGTTCTTGTAGGTCTGAGCCATAGCACCGTAGCGGAGAAGCTCGGCACACAGGGACTTCAGCGCCTTGGAGGTATTGCTCTTATTCATCTGTGCATAGGCATAGCTTGCAACACTGTAGCTGTCTACCTTAGAGACGAAGCTGACACCGTTCTGCTCCATGTGGAGGGTAGCATCTACCATATCACCGATCTGCACGGCAGTGATGCCGGTGAGGGTGAAGTAGTAGTAATTGCCGTTGAGTACAGGCTGAACCTCTACAGAGTTCGTGCCGGTACGGGTGTTGCCCTCATATACGGGGATGTCGCATACCAGATAGAAACGGTCGTAGGAGCTCAGGAGAGCTGCTTCCACAGCGTAGTTGATGGAGATATCACTTGCCAGATTCAGGCTGTGACGTAGGGTAATAGCCTCATCCACCTCAGGAGCGGTGAATTCTGTTGCGCCGCAATCGGTGCAGATGCCGGAGTCGAAGCCGTGGGGCTTATTGTTCTGGGTCTTGTTGCAGCGGCGGCAGATGCCGTTATGGGTGCCGTCGCCGTTATCGGTGTAGAGATAGTCATGTCCCAGACGGGCGATGGGCTGCTGAGCCTGAATCACTGCGTTACAGACAGAGCAAGTGATACCGTCGGTGAGACCGGAGGAGAGACAGCCTGCGGGACGGCCGGGGGTTACGACCTCGGTGTGTCCGGTGGGAGGGATCACGGTCTGCTGGGCAATGACGGTATGACAGACAGAGCAGTGGCTGCCGTCGGTCATGCCGGGAGTGGTGCATCCGGGAGCGTAGCCCTTGTCAGTGACGGTGCTGTGGCCGGTTGCGGGGATCACATTCTGTGCTTCCAGAACGGCATTACAGACAGAGCAGTGGCTGCCGTCGGTGAGGCCGTCGGTGGTGCAGGTTGCGGCATAGCCCTTGTCGGTGACAGCCTTGTGACCTGCGGCGGAGGAGCTGGCATCATAGCTGTAGGAGCAGGCGGTACAGGTGTAACGTACCACACCGGCTGCGGTGCAGCTGCCTGCGGAAATCACAGTCTCTTTGTAGCTGTGAGCAGTTGCCTTGAAGGATGCGTAGAAAACAGTGTCGGCGGTAATGCTGCTGAGGTTAGCAGTCTTGCCGTCCTTGGTGACCCAACCGCTAAAGCTGTAGTGGTTGGTAGTGTCGTATGCCTTGGTGGGGGTGGCGCCGGTGTAGCTCACAGAGCTGCCGGCGGTGACCTTCTGGCTCTGGAGGACCTTGCCGGAGCCGTCTTCAAAGGTAACGGTGAATTCCTGACCGAAGAGCCGCCATGTGGACTTAACGGTCTGGTAATTCTGCAGATCCATGGGATATTCGTCCTGAGTGACGGAGCTGGGGTAGCTGTCTTCCTTGGAAACGAAGATGGGGAAGGCCTTACCTGCATCCACAGCCTTGTCATAGGTGTTGTAGGAATACTCGGTGTTGCGATCCCACTTGCCGTACTTGGACTTCATTGCGGCAGCGGCCTCAGCCACAGTTTTGCCTTCGCACAGAGCGGCGGAGAATGCGGACAGCCAGTATCTGTCCCACTCAAAGGAAATGGTACGGGAATAGCCCATGCAGGACTCTACACCACGCTCCATCAGGGGCTTGAACATGGATTCGTAGCGCATACCGGAGCAAATACCAAGCCATACGAAGCTGTTGGGAGCGTCCTTCTCCATGTGATTGGTAATGGCGGTGCCGGTGACCATATATGCAGGACCGTGAGAGTAGCCGCCGTCATAGTATACATTGCCGTTATTGTAGTCTGCGTTGGTAATGCCGGTGCCGGTGCTGAGACGGAGATAGTTTCTGTAACGGCCGCTCTTGTAAGCGTAGGTGCCGTGAGAGTCGATCATGACCATAGCACCCTTTTCGAGACAATCGGCGATGACATCAATGGTAACATCGGTGTTTCTGTAAACGAAATATTGGCCACCGGAAGCCTGAGACAGCTTGTCGGCAAATTCTCTGTAGTAGCCTACGCCGTAGTTATCGTTGAAGGAATTGTCATAAGCGTACCAAGGGCCAAGGACATAGATATCCACTGCGCTGGGATAGCCCTTCTTGGCATAGGAAACGTGGGTGTAGTTCTCCAGGTTCTCGGGAAGGATCGGGGCAGGCTTGCCCTGACGGTCTGCTTCCTCATCCTTGTCGTAGGGGTACATACAGGCAATCCCTTGGTCGGTATTCCAAGTCAGGTTGTCAAGGTCCATTTCCAGAGAACCCTCGACATAGTTAACGGAATTTCGAACGAGGTCTGCGACAGCGGCGATGCGCTGATCACGGGTGGCATTGCGCTCCTTGAGCTCTTGTTCCAGTGCACGGATCTCGGCCCATACCTGATCGGTCAGGGCATAGTCCTCATCGGTAAGAACACGGGGTGCTTCTGCCGGGGCAGCCAGTGCCATACCGCTGCACAGAGACAGCAGCATACACAGAGCCAGCAGCAGGGAAAGAAGGTGTTTCATAGTGTATCTCCTTTACAAAAATATGGTTATTCATATTTTATCACATCTTTGGAAAATGTAAAGCTTTTTTGGAAATTTTTTGTGAAATATATCACAAATCATTCACACACATTCTTCTGTATGTATCTGGAAATTGATGTATTTCAATCTTTCTGCATGAAACGACCGACTGCCCTGATAAATCTGAGAAAATGTCAAATTTGTCATTGCAAAAGGCATATTTTTATGATATAATTTTAGAAGTATAATCAGCAGGAGTAAACTATGAAGACATACCGTATTGCAGACCTTGTTGTTGCAATGAATGTAAATGGTCGCACTCTTCGGCAGGCGGCTGCCTATGAGATTCCTGAGCAGGAACCGGATATGATCGTTCTCTGCGATCCTCAGCGGCTGAAGCAGAATCGGAGCCATCTGTCTCTGGACGATTGCGAGTATTTGATGTCGGGAGAGACCTTTTATAAAAAGCTCACCTTTTTTAACGGCATGATGCTCCACTCCTCCTGTGTTGTGGTTGACGGTAAGGCCTATCTTTTCTCCGCACCCTCCGGGGTGGGGAAGTCCACCCACGTGAAGCTGTGGCTCAGCTTCCTGAAGGATCGTGCCTTTGTCCTCAACGATGACAAGCCTGCCCTGCGGATCGTAGATTCAGAGGTTCGAGCCTACGGTACGCCTTGGAGTGGGACGGAGGACATCAGCGTGAACAGCGGCTACCCCGTTGGCGGCATCGCCGTTCTCAAGAGAGGAGAGGAGAATTCCATTCGATCCCTTACTCCTCAGGAGGCCTTCTTCGATCTTGTCGATCAATCTCATCGTTCCCTGACCGGGAATGCAAGAGACCGTTTCTTTAAGATCCTGGATCACATCCTCCGCAATGTGAAGCTTTACGAGCTGAAATGCAACATGGATATTTCTGCTGCACTGCTATCTTATGCTACTATGACTGGAAACGAGGTATCATTATGAAGATCAAAGACGGATTTGTACTGCGCTCTATTGCCGGCACTCATGTTGTGGTTCCCACCGGTGACAATTGCCTGAACTTTAACGGCATGATCACCCTGAACGACTCTGCTGCTTTCCTGTGGAGAGTGCTCCAGGAGGGCTCTGATGTTGAGGGCATGACCAAGGCGCTCCTTGGGGAGTATGAGGTGGATGAGGAAACCGCCCGTAGCTGTTCCGAGTCTTTCTTGAAGAAGCTGGTGGAGGCTAAGTGCGTTGAATAAGCCCTTGCAGACCGGGACATTTCCCGAGGTTCAGGTCAAGAAGGTCAGTATGGAAGAGCTTTACCCCCTTATGGAAGAAATCCTTTCATCCGGGGGCTCTTTCTCGCTGACAGTCACCGGTAGCAGTATGTTCCCCTTCATTCTCGGTGGACGGGATCAGGTCACCCTTTCTCCCGTGGACCGTCCCCTTAAGAAGCTGGATCTGCCTCTTTACCGCAGAAGAAACGGCCAGTTCGTTCTCCACCGTATCGTTCGGGTAGAGAAGGACGGTAGCTACACCTGTTGCGGTGACCACCAGTGGGAGCTGGAGAGGGGATTGCAGGAGGATCAGATGATCGCCTTGGCCACAGCCTATGTGCGGAAGGGGAAGCATCTGACCAATCGCAATATTCTGTATCGGATATACCGTGTGCTTTGGACCCGGATTATTCCTCTTCGTCCTTACTTGTTCCATATCCTTGACAAGTGGAGGAATCGGAAAATACTTGTATTTAGGAAGAACCGTCATGGGAAAACACAGTGAATTTTTTAAGTTAACTGCAAGAATTCTCAGCCTTGTGCTGGTGGATATTCTTATGGTATTCGGGGCAATGTGGCTGGCGCTGTATGCCCGATTCGATTTTAGCTTTTCAGATATTTCCGCAGAGGCATTTTTCTCTCATCTGGGAGTCTACGGCCTGGTGCTGTCCTTTATTGCCGTTGCGGTATATATTCCTCTGAAGCTCTATAACAGCTTGTGGGAATTTGCAGGTGTGGAGGAGCTGTTGCACATTGGTTTTGCTTCTCTGATTATTTGTGTGGTGGAAATGGTTGTTGTGGGCTACGGCTTCCTTGGCCTGCCTCGTTCCTTCCCCATACTCCATGTTCTGTTCCTTGCTATGTTCACCTGTACATCCAGATTTTCCTATCGGCTGGTACGCAATCTTCTGAAGTCCCTGCGGAAAAATCATAATTCCAAGAATACCATGCTCATCGGCGCCGGTGAGGCAGGTTCGATGGTTCTGCGTGAGTTCCAGAAGAGTATCCAATCCCGCAATCACGTGGTTTGCATCGTGGATGACGATGCCTCCAAGCACGGTAAGTACATCCATAATGTGAAGGTTGCGGGAGACCGCCATTCTATCCCCAAGCTGGTACAGGACTACCATGTGGAGGAGATCGTCTTCGCCATCCCTACCGCCGGCATGAAGGATCGGAAGGACATCTTAGACATCTGCAAGACCACAGGCTGTCGTATGAAGATCCTACCCGGTGTGTTCCAGCTTGCCAACGGTGAGGTTCATATTCAGAAGATCCGTGACGTGGATGTACTGGATCTGCTGGGCAGAGACAGCGTACAGGTGGATATTTCCCAGATTGCCGACTACATCGGTGGCAGATCCGTTCTGGTCACCGGCGGTGGCGGCTCTATCGGAAGCGAGCTTTGCAGACAGATCGCAAAGCTGAACCCCGCCCGTCTTGTCATTTTTGATATTTATGAGAATAATGCCTACGACATCCAGCAGGAGCTCCGTAGAAATTACCCTGAGCTGAAGGTTTATGCCCAGATCGGCTCTGTCCGTGATGAGAAGAGGGTGGATCTCCTCTTTAAGACCTTCCGCCCGGCGATCGTCTTCCATGCCGCCGCCCACAAGCATGTTCCCCTTATGGAGGACAGCCCCAACGAGGCGATCAAGAATAATGTGTTCGGCACTTATCATGTGGCAGAGGCGGCGAACCGCTACGGCACCAAGACCTTTGTCCTGATCTCCACGGACAAGGCGGTGAATCCCACCAACATCATGGGCGCTTCCAAGCGTATTTGCGAGATGATCGTCCAGACTATGGCTGAGCTTTCCGAGACACGCTTTGTGGCCGTTCGCTTCGGCAATGTCCTTGGAAGTAACGGCAGTGTGATCCCCTTGTTTAAGAAGCAGATCGAGGCAGGTGGCCCTGTTACCGTCACCCATAAGGATATTATCCGCTTCTTCATGACCATTCCCGAGGCAGTTTCCTTGGTGCTTCAGGCAGGAGCATATGCCGATCGGGGCGAAATCTTTGTTCTGGATATGGGCGAGCCTGTCCGCATTGATGACCTGGCACGGAATCTCATCCGCCTTTCCGGCTTCGAGCCTGATGTGGATATTGAGGTGAAGTACACCGGTCTCAGACCCGGTGAGAAGCTCTATGAGGAGATCCTTATGAGTGAAGAGGGTCTGCGGAACACTGCCAACGATATGATCCATATCGGCAGTCCCTTGCAGATCGACCAGAAGGTATTCCTTAGACAGCTTCAGGAACTGCAGACGGCTTGCGAGGATAACTATGTGGATATCCGTCGCCTTGTCTATGAGATCGTACCTACCTATAAGATCCCTGCCGATGTGAAATAGCATCCTATAAAAACCGCTCTTTGAGCGGTTTTTATTTTTCTGCCCTTGACTGTCCTATTTTCCCTTTCCTCCGCATAGATATAAGCAGGAGGGACAGCCATGATGAAATACCTATTGGAGGCCCTGGCCTATTTGCCGGAGCCTGTGAAAACCTGTATTCTGAGACATCCTCAGGCAAAGCATGTGGAAGAGCTTCGGCTCAGAAGGGGACAGCCCGTCACCTGTACCGTCAGGGGGGTGGAGATCCCCTTCCCTGTACAGGCAGGGGAGGAGCTGATGCAAGTGATGATCGATCGGGCAACGGAGCGCTCGCCTCATGCGGTGATGAATATGCTCTGCGAGGGCTATCTGATCCTTCCCGGAGGACACCGTATGGGTATTTGCGGTACGGGAGTTTACCGAGAGGGGAAACTGCGTACCATGAGAGATATATCTTCCCTGAGTATCCGAGTGGCACGTGAGATACACGGTGTGGCAGACGGGGCAGTGGGAGAGGTCATGACAAGAGGAAGCTCCGTTCTTTGCATCGGCCCTCCGGGCTGTGGAAAAACCACCTTTCTTCGGGATCTGATCCGACAACTGGGCAGCCTCTACCATCAGCGGATCGCCGTGGTGGATGAGCGCCGAGAGCTTGGGGCCTGTATTGGCGGTGTACCTCAGTTTGATCTTGGACCGTCCACGGATATTTTGTCCTCTGTGGGCAAGGCAGAGGGGATCGAGATGCTTCTGCGGAGCATGAGCCCCCAATGGATCGCACTGGACGAAATCACCGCCATGAGGGATGTAAGGGCTATGGTGCAGGCCTCCTACTGCGGAGTGCGCTTCCTTGCAACCGCACATGCAGAGAGCTTTGAGGATCTGAAAGCCAGACCGGTGTATCAAAGTCTCCTTCGGGAAAAGGTATTTCGGCTTCTCCTGTGTCTGAATCGGGAAAAGGAGCTGTTACCTATGGAGCTGAGCGCATGATTCGAGTTCTCGGTGCTGTTATGGTGCTCTTAGGCGCTACGTGGATCGGCATACGCAAGACCCTATGCTATTTGTCCCAAATCTCACAGCTCAAGGCACTGAGCACTTCTATGGAAATGCTGCAATGTGAGCTGAATTATACCATGTACTCTGTCCCCAAGATCCTCGACCTCATATCCGAACGGAGCAAAGCACCCTGGGATCAATATTTTTCCCAACTTTCCGGAGAGATCGGCAAGGGAACACCAAGGGAGCTTGCCGCCCGCCGATCCTTGGAAGCCTGTCCCAAGCTCAACCTGCCGGGGGATGCCCTTCTTGCCCTGCTGGAATTCAGCACTGCGCTGGGAAGCTATGATTTGGACGGAGAGAACCGCATCTGCAAGCTCAGCAGTCTCAGAGTGTCCCAATCCTTAGAGCGCTTGGAGAGGGAAAAAGGGCCTCTTGTGAAAAGCTATATTGCCTTGGGAGCATCTACAGGGATCGCTCTCATTATACTGATGTTATAATATGGAAATTGATTTGATATTCAAGATCGCCGCCGTGGGGATCATTGTTTCGATCTTAAATCAGGTGCTGGTTCGTTCCGGCAGGGAGGAACAGGCGACTATGACCACTCTTGCAGGCTTGGTGGTGGTGCTGTTCATTGTGGTACAGAAGATCGCTCAATTGTTTGACTTGGTGAAGGAGCTGTTTCGATTTTGATCCAGGAGCTTCTGCAAATTTCGGTTATCGGGGTGCTGGTCAGCATATTTGCCCTTGTGATCCGAAGGAATAACGGGGAGATCGCAGTGTTGTTGGGACTTGCCTGCTGTGTGACGGTCTTCTTCTTTTTTCTCAAGCTTTTTACTCCCGTGAGGGACTATATCCGCAAGCTCGCAGATCTCAGCCGATTGGAGTCGGAGCTTTTGAGCCCTTTGCTGAAATCTGTTGCTGTGGGACTTCTGACCCAATTCACAGGCAGTATCTGTCTGGATGCGGGACAAGGGGCTGTGGCTAAGATGATCGAGCTTTGCGGTTGTATCCTGTGCCTGTATTTGTCTCTGCCTCTTCTGGATGCTGTGCTGGAGCTTATGCAGACCTTGGGGGCAGGGGGATGAGGCGGCTTTGTTTGATCCTGCTTCTTTGCCTAACTCTCGGCTTTTCCTGCGGCGCTGTTGAGGCAGAGGAGGAGCAGCTCATTGACAGCCTCCCACCGGAGGCCGCAGAGCTCATGGAGGATATAGACCATCATGGGACAGGCTTCTTCCCAGCCTTACTCTCTCTTGGGTCAAAGGCATTTGAGCGCAGTACACAATATATCTCTCGGGGACTTCGGCTGTGTGGGATCTTGCTGTGTATCGTTTTGCTATGCTCTCTTTGCTTAGATCCTACGGGCAATGACGGCATACGGCGCTCCTTGGGGGCGGTTGGGATCTTCGTGGCAGTGACCGGCTCTCTATCCACCCTGGTCTCTCTTGCAGAGCAGACTATGGACAAGCTCCGAGCCTACAGTGGGGTGCTCCTTCCTGTGATGTCCTCTGCCATGGCAGTCTCCGGAGGGCCTACCACTGCGGCGGCTCTTCACGGTGGTACGGTGCTGTTTGCCAATTTGCTCATGAGTTTTTTATCTCGGGTGCTGATCCCCTGTGTCTATTTCTACCTGACCCTCGGTGCGGCGGAGGCGGCTCTGGCTTCCAAGCTTCTGGGAGAATTAAGGGAGCTTGTCTCCTGGTTGATCGAGAAAAGCATGCGCCTTATTCTCTACCTCTTTACGGCTTATCTTAGCCTAACCGGTCTCATCAGCGGCAGAGCAGATGCCCTTGCGGTAAAGGCGGCAAAGGCGGCGGTGTCCGGCTTAGTTCCTGTAGTGGGTAGTCTTCTGTCCGATGCCTCGGAGACGATGCTCATAGGAGCCGCTGTGGTAAAGAACAGCGTAGGGATCTTGGGTCTGCTTGCCATATTGTCTATCGTGATCCTGCCCTTCCTCAGAGTAGGGATACAATTTCTGCTTATAAAGCTGACCTCTGCCTGTGCAGGCTCTGTGGGAATGCCGGAGCATGTGCAATACCTCAAGCAGGTCTCCACAGGGGTGGGCTTTCTCCTTGCCATGACCGGGATCTGTGCCTCTTTGTTTCTGATCTCTATGGTATGCTATCTGAGAGTGGTGAATGTATGAAGCTCCTACCGTCCTACCTCCTATCCCTGACAGCGGTGACTATGATCGGTGTGATAGCTTCCAATCTTCTGAAAAAAGGCCTCCTGAAACAACTGGTACAGATCAGCTCCGGGCTTTTGCTCCTTCTTGTCGTACTCAGACCCATATACCGTATCGAGCCCCAGTGGATCGAACGCTATTCGGAGGAGCTGATCCAAAGAGAAAGCCATGAGCAGGAGTATCTCGCCCTATACCGAAGGAAGCTCAGTGAGCAGGTAAGGAAAACGACAGAGGACTATATTCTTAACGAAGCAGGAAAGTTAGGCATCAAGCTCACCGTAACCGTTGAGCTTTCAGAGGAAGAATTTCCCATCCCAACAGGCTGTGAGATCACAGGAAGTCTTACTCGGGAACAACAGCAGACCCTCAGTATATTGATACGGGATCAAATCGGTATCCCGCAGGAAAAGCAAAGGTGGCAAGCTTATGACGAAACTACAGCCCATGCTATCCAATCTGATAGATAGCCTGAAGAAATACAAATATGCCATTTTGGTGCTTCTTCTGGGAGTATGTATCATGCTGATTCCCCAGAAGAAGAGCCCCGGAGAGGAGCTGAGCCAGCTTCCTCTTTCCGACGGAGAGGATACCCAGCAATTTGTCAGCCGCATGGAGGCGCACTTGGAAGAAAGCCTATCTCAAATTGATGGGGTCGGGGCTGTGGATGTGATCCTTACAGTGAAGCAGGGCAGTACCAAGCATTACTTATACGACACGGACAGTAGCAGGGAAGAGGAGGAAGGAGGCACCAGAATCACAGAGCAACGGAAAACAGTCATTTTATCCAAGTCCGGCGCATACGATGAAGCAACGGTCACTACCGTGGATTACCCTCTGTTCCAAGGGGCTCTGGTGGTATGCGAAGGAGGTGGACGGCCGGAAATTCAGCTGTTGTTAACTCAGGTGATTTCGTCTTTAACAAATCTGGGTAGTGACAAAATAGCAATTGTGAAAATGAAGTGATGGAGGAATCGGAATGAACATTTGGAAAAGAAATGCGATCATAGCCGCAGTTATGGTTCTGATTTGCGGAGGGATCTACCTGAACTGGCATCTGGAAAGCGGTGCAAAGGATCTGACCAAGGTAGTGGATGCAAGCAAGGTGCTGGGAGAGGCTACTTTGGTGCTGAATGATACCATTGATCTTCCGGAAGCGGAGGCGAACAGGGAAACTGCGGAGGCTTCCTACTTTGCGCAGATGCGCCTGTCCCGTCAGACAGCCAGAGATCAGGCTGTGAATCTCCTTCGGGAGGCAATGGCTTATGCAGAGGTTGACGAGGGAGGAGAGAATACTGCCAAGCTGGAGGCCATTGTCTCCGAGGCTCTTGCGGAATCCCGGATCGAAAGTCTCGTCATTGCCAAGGGCTATCGGGATTGTGTGGCATATATTAACGACGAGGGCATCTCCGTAGCCGTGGCAAATCCGGAAAACGGCCTGGACGAAGCAGATGTTTCCCTCCTTGCGGACATCGTCATGGCACAAACGGAATTCGATCTGTCTGACATTCGGATTTTCGGTGTAGAATAGACGGGAAACTGCGACAGGATCAAGGCCCTGTCGCAGTTTCTTCTTTGAAAATGCATAAAATGGTATTGTATTTTTTCAAATTTGTGATAGAATATAAGGAGAAAGAAATAATGCTGTATAGCAGAAGGGAAGTTTACGATTATGGCAGATTTAAAGGAATACTTGGTTCAGGCAGAGGAGAACGGCTCTATCATGATTTCCGAGGAGGTCATTGCCTCCATTGCTTCCATCGCACTTCGTGAGGTAGAGGGCGTCTTTGGTCTCAGTACGGGAACCAATCTGGATATCGGCAGTATCCTTGGGAAGAAGAACTTCCGCAAGGGCATTCGTGTTGTATTTACAGAAGAGGGCATGGTTCTGTCCTGTAACCTTGTGGTCAAGATGGGCTGTGCTGTTATGGCTGTTGCCAAGGAAGCGCAGAGAGCCATTGCAGAGGAGGTTACCAACATGACAGGCCTGCGTCCCCATCGGGTCAATGTCAATGTTTGCGGCATCGCAGTGCCCAAGGCTCCTCAGGCTCCCCAGGAATAAACCCTCCGCCGACAGGGGAGAGCAGTGCTTTCTTCTGCTTCGGCATAGCTTACCCAAATATTACATAACTAAGGGAGTGTACCAATGACTCGTTCCAATGTTCGGGAGCTGATCGTCCATCTGCTCTATCAGCTGGATCATACCGGCGAGAACCCTGCAGATGCGATTGACACCAGATTGACCCGTGAATATTACGATCTCCTGTCTCAGGAGAATGACATCTATACCGAGCGCCCTGCCAAGAAGCAGGTGGATCATATCCGCATGTGTGTTGAGGGCGTATTTGCCCATGTGGCAGAACTCGATGCCATCATTTCCCGTCATGCTGTGGGCTGGAAGCTGAACCGTATCTCCAGATACATCAAGTCCGCCATGAGATTGGCAATTTATGAAGCACTTTATGTGGAGGATGTCCCCCTTGGGGTAGCCATTAACGAATGCGTCAACCTCAGTCGCAAGTACGAGGATGAGGACGTGGTTTCCTTCGTCAACGGCATCCTCCGCAGCTTTGCAAGGGAAGCTCAGGAGCAGAACCAATGATGGTTCTGGGCTTTGATACCAGCAACTATACAACCTCCGTGGCCTCCTTTGACGGAGTGACCGGTCACAATGTCTCCCGTCTGTTGGATGTGGAACAGGGGACACTGGGACTTCGTCAGAGCGATGCGCTCTTCGCCCATGTAAAACGCCTGCCGGAATTAACCGACAGGCTGTTTTCGGATATTGGCAAGGGGGACATCGTCGCCATCGGAGTCAGCACCCGACCCAGAGCGGTAGAGGGCTCTTATATGCCATGCTTCCTGGCAGGGGAGTCTCAGGCCAAGGTCTTGGGTGCGGTCTTAGGTGTGCCGGTTTATGAATTTTCCCATCAGCAGATGCATGTGGCATCCTCTCTGTTCTCCTCCCAATCTATGGAGCTGATGGAAGAGCCCCACTTAGCTTGGCATCTGTCCGGGGGAACTACGGAGCTTCTCTATGTGACTCCTCAGGACTCGGCTGTCCATTGTGAGAGAATAGGAGGCACCACAGATATCTCCGCAGGTCAGCTCATTGACCGTACAGGCAAGCTTCTGGGACTTCCTTTCCCTTCGGGAAGGAGCATAGATGCCCTCAGTGCGGAGGCTACAGATACTTCTGTCTTCCCTGTGAAGGTAAAGGATATGGAATTCTCCCTTTCCGGTGTACAGAATAAGGTGGAGCAGTATCATAAGGACTCTCCGTCAGAAACCGCCGGCTATGCCTTGCGCTGTGTCATCGGTGCCATTGTCACTGCTACAAGAAATGCTCTGAAGCGCTATCCCAACTGCAAGGTCGTATTCTCCGGTGGGGTAGCCTCCAATTCTATGCTACGGCAAGCCTGTAAGGACCTGCCTGCTCTTTTCTGTCCTCCGGAATACTCCAGAGACAATGCCCTGGGAACTGCTGTTCTTGCATGGAGGAAACATTATGGATCCGGTATATGAGGTCTCTCAGATCAATGAGTATCTGAAGTGCCGATTTGAAGAAGACAGCTTTCTGTCCCATATTATGATCCGAGGGGAGATCAGCAATTATAAGCTTTATCCTTCCGGTCACCACTATTTTTCCCTGAAAGATCCTCAGAGTGCCATAGGCTGTACGATGTTTAAGATGAATGCCACACGCCTTCGTTTCCGTCCTCAAAACGGCATGCAGGTCATTGCCTTGGGAAAGATCACCGTCTACCCCAGAGACGGAGCATACCGTCTCTATTGCACTCAAATGATTCCCGACGGCATAGGGGATCTGCACATCGCCTTTGAACAGCTCAAGACCCGTTTGATGCAGGAGGGGCTCTTTGATCCCTCACGAAAGAAAGCCCTACCGCCCTATCCTCACAGGATCGCTATTATCACCTCCTCCGCAGGGGCGGCCATCCAAGATATGCTGAGGATCTTGAACAAGCGTTACCCCCTATCCACGGTGAAGCTCCTCCCCGTACGGGTACAGGGAGCGGAAGCTCCCGCAGAGATCGCAGGAGCCATCCATTTTGCCAACCGCCATCAGCTTGCGGATCTGATCATTACCGGCAGGGGAGGGGGCTCTATTGAGGATCTGTGGGCATTTAATGATGTGAAAGTGGCATATGCCATTGCCGCTTCTCAGATCCCTGTGATTTCCGCCGTCGGTCACGAGCCGGATGTGACGATCTCCGATTATGTTGCGGATCTGAGAGCCGCCACCCCCTCTAACGGCGCAGAGCTGGCAGTTCCCGATCAGATGGAGCTGAAACAGCAGCTTGCCATGAAGCAGGCTCTCCTTACCGCCCTGATCACCGAGCGTCTGAAGCAGGAGCGTGGCCGTCTGAATACGATTTCCAAGACCAGAGTACTGTCCGATCCCATGGGCTATGTTTCCGAGCGACGTATGCATCTGGATCTGCTTCAGGAGCGGATGCTTTCCCTGTCCCGATACAAGCTGAGTAAGTATCAAGAGCGTTTTACCATGCTCACAGCCAAATTAGATGCCATGAGTCCTCTTAAGGTTCTCAGCAGAGGCTATACTGTGACGATGAATAGCCAAGGGCAACTGCTACGCTCTGTGAAGGGGCTTTCCCCGGGACAGAGCATGACCGTCCGTTTTGAAGACGGACAGGCTACAACACTGATTCAGGAGGTTTCCCATGAACCGGAATTCCCAAAGCTTTGAAAAATCCATGAACCGTCTGGAAGAGATCGTCCGTTCTATGGAACGGGGAGATCTGCCTCTGGAAAAGGCTCTTTCCATGTTCGAGGAAGGCACTGCCCTCATTGCATCCTGTCATAAGCTTCTTGATGAGGCAGAGCTGAAGGTACTCAAGCTCTCCAAGGGTTCGGACGGAAATCCTGTAGAAAAGGAGTTTGTCTATGATGGAGAATAAGGAATTGCTTTCGGTCTATGTCCGTAATATTGAGGACTATTTACAAGCTTGCTTTACAGAGGAGCTTCCGCAGAAAGCGCTTTACGAATCCATGCGCTACAGCCTCCTTGCCGGAGGAAAGCGTCTTCGTCCCGTGTTGACCCAAGCCTTCTGCGCTCTTTGCGGAGGAGCGCCTGAGACAGCCCTTCCCTTGGGTGCCGCAGTAGAGATGATCCATACCTACAGCCTGATCCATGATGATCTGCCCTGTATGGATGACGATGACTTCCGCAGAGGCAAGCCCACCAATCACAAGGTCTTCGGTGAGGCTCTTGCGGTTCTTGCAGGAGACGGTCTTTTGACCCATGCCTTTGCCCGTATCACTATGGCAAAGCTTCCGGCAGAAGGGGTGGTTGCCGCAGTACGCACCCTTGCAGACTGTGCAGGTGAGGACGGCATGGTGGGCGGTCAGGTTCTGGACATGGCCGCAGAGGAGAGACAGTGTACCGAGGAAGAGGTACGTGCGATCCAATCTCGGAAGACCGGCGC
Source organism: Oscillospiraceae bacterium (assembly GCA_017391305.1). Classification (GTDB taxonomy): domain Bacteria; phylum Bacillota; class Clostridia; order Oscillospirales; family Oscillospiraceae; genus JAZOXB01. Next base: position 16,384 of record JAFOZC010000163.1, read on the forward strand.
ACTGATCCGTGCCGCCTGCCTCATGGGTGTCATTGCCGCAGGCGGTGACGAGGCACAGATGACAGCGGCCGGAACCTATGCCGATTGTCTGGGGCTTGCCTTCCAGATCCGTGACGATATTCTCGATGTTGTGGGCGATGCCGCCCTTCTTGGGAAAGCTACCGGCACCGATGCTCACAAGAATACCTTTGTCCGCCTCTATGGAATAGAGCGTTGCAAGGAAATGGTGGCAGAGCAGACCCGATCCGCCATCGAAGCCCTCGCTCCCTACGGTGCTTCCGCTGATTTCCTCATTTCCCTTGCCCAATCTCTGGTCGACAGAGAAATGTGATAGAGTTATGGATCAGAAAATTTGTGCAGATCCGATTTTGCACAAATTTTCTGATTCTTTTACTTGCTTAAATTGTGAAATACCGCTATAATAATAGACAAGAAAATCCACAGCAGAAAGGATCGATGATTATGAAAAAAATTCTTACTCTTTTCCTTGCCCTCACCCTTCTCTGTTCTGCCCTTGTCCTTCCTGCAGGTGCAAAGGAAGTCCCAGGGAGCACTGCCGAGTCCACAGTACAGGAGGCCTCTGCCCCTACCCGCGCAGCGGCTGCTTGGGACAATGACGGTGACGGAGTCCTTTCCGTCCTTGCCATCGGTAACAGCTTCTCGGTAGATGCCCTGCAATACTTCTGGAATATTGCCCGTTCTCTCGGCATCTCCAAGGTGACCTTGGGCAACCTCTACATCGGCGGTTGTTCTCTGAACACCCACGTTTCCAATGTCAACAGCGACTCTGCCGCCTACACCTACTACTTCAATGACAGCGGTACATGGAAGAGCACTAAGAGCTACAAGATAAGCACTGCGGTCAAATCTCGTTCCTGGGACTTTATTTCCATGCAACAGGCCAGCGGTGACAGCGGTGTGGAAAGCACCTACAGCAAGTTAGGCACTCTGATTTCCAAGGTCAAGGGCTATATGGGCTCCTCTGCCAAAACCAAGCTGGTGTGGCACATGACCTGGGCTTATCAGAAGGACTCCACCCATTCTGCCTTCTCCACCTATAACAAGAACCAGACCACCATGTACAATGCCATTGTGACAGCGGTGACCAATAAGATCAAGACCAATACCAACTTCGACCGCATCATTCCCAACGGCACAGCGGTACAGAATATGCGCTCATCCTATGTGGGGGATACCTTGACCCGTGACGGCTACCACATGAGCTATGATCAGGGCAGATTCCTGACAGCTCTCATGTTTGTCAAGTCCATTACCGGCTTGGATGTTGCCAAGAATACCTATCGCCCCGACGGTGTCAGCGATACCTATGCCTATGTGGCGGTCAATGCGGTCAATAAAGCCTACTCCGCCCCTCTGAAGATCAGCAAATCCGTCTATAGCGGCAACAACCCCAGCTCCGGCTATATTGAGCTTCAGCCCAAGCTGACCAAGGGTGGTTACTGGAATTGCACCTCCACTACCTATAATACGATCATTACCACAGCCTCCAACAGCCCCAACTTCTACTGCACTCCCCGTATGACCAAGGCAGAGCTTCCCGTAGGTACGATCATTCTGGTAAGCAGTGGTTGGAAATACCGTCCCGAGGGCTGGATCACCGATGCCAAGCAGACCGGTCGGGAGGATGCCACTACCGACAAGCTGGTGGTGGTGACGGAGAACTGGTGGAAGAGCTATACCCTCAGAGCCTTCAATATTTCCAAAACCGACGGCTCTGCACTCAGCTCCGTATCGGCCTCTACCATCCGTACCAATTTCCGCATCTTTGTGCCGGAAAGCACTTATCTCAAGGATCACGTCCAGCTTAAGCCCGATCTCCATAAGGGAGCATATTGGCATCCTCAGAAGGCCGGGGCATTCAATGTACCCATTACCACTGCTTCCAACAGCCCCAACTTCTTTTGCACACCCAGATTCACAAAGTCTCAGCTTCCCGTAGGCTCTGTGATCATTGTAAAAAGCGGCTATCAATACCGTCCCGACGGCTGGGTCACCGATGCTCTCCAGACAGGAACCAGAGAAGCGGTTACCACCCAATATTCCACCATTGTGGACTCCTCCTGGTGGGGTAGCTACACCATCCGCGGCTTCAATATTTCCCTCACCGCCGGTGGAGCTATTACCGACAAGACCCAAGACGATATATACAAGAATTTCAAGATCTACGTCCCAAAGAGCTCCCATAGCCACACTGCCGCCTCTTCTACGGTAACGGCTCCCACCTGTACCGCAGGAGGCTATACCACCTATACCTGCGGACTATGCAAGCAGACCTATACCGGGGCACAAACTGCCGCCTTAGGACATAGCTTTAGCTCCGTGGTCACTCCTCCCACCTGTACCGAGTCAGGCTATACCACCCAAAGCTGTAGCCGCTGTAATCAGGTCACCAAGGGAGAAGAGACCCCGGCTCTGGGTCACGATCTGACCTCTGTAGTCACGCCGCCCACCTGTACGGAAAAAGGCTACACCACATACACCTGCAAGCGCTGCAGTCAGGTCACCACAGGCGATGAGATCCCGGCTCTGAATCACGCTTTCACTTCCGTTCTCACTCCTGCCACCTGTACCGAAGGAGGCTATACCACCTTTACCTGTGGGCATTGCGGCTTTGTCAAAACAGGGGAGGAGACAGCTCCCTTGGGACATGACTATGTAGAAACTTCGACCCCACCCACCTGCACCCAGGACGGTAGTTCCTTGCTTGTCTGCTCCCGATGCAAGGACGAGAAGCTTGGCACACCCACCCCCTCTACGGGACACAGCTATGAGAAAACCGTAGTAGCACCCGATTGCCACAATGGTGGCTACACCCTCAACACCTGTACCCTCTGCGGCGATTCCTTCAAGAGTGAGGAAACTGCCCCCTTGGGTCACGATCTTAGCTGCGCCCCTGTGGATGACAAGCTCCATATCTACACTTGTAGCCGTTGCTCCTATACTGCTGAGGAGGCACACAGCTTCCATGATGGCCTCTGCTCCTGTGGCAGAGAGGAGGATCATTCTCCCATCCTTGTACCGGAAATGAAAATCAGCCACAGCCTGAACCTTGCCGGAGATATTTCCGTGAATCTTGTGGTTTCCAAGAGCCTCCTGACAGGCTTTGACCTGTCCACCGTATATATGGAGGTAGAGATCCAATGCTTCAGCGGCAATAGCGAGACAGAAGCCCGAATCCTTACCCTCCGTCCTACAGAACAGGGGAATTACTACTACTTCACCTTAGAGGGTCTTACCGCTGTGCAGATGAACGATCGCATCCGCTCTGTTCTTTACGGAACGAAGGATTCCCGACTCTACTATTCTGCTACGGACGAGTACAGCATTGCGACCTATGCCTATTCCCAGCTCAATAAGTTAGATGCATCCCACAGCCTCAAGCAGCTCTGCGCAGATCTCCTGCGCTACGGTTCTTGCGCTCAGATTTACAAGAACTATCGCACAGATGCCCTTGCGGATTCCTCTATGACCTTGGAGGATACTCTCTATCTCAGCAACATTAACGAGGTCAGCTTTGGTAATACCAATCAGGTTCTCACGGATCTGGCACAGCCTCAGATCACTTGGGTAGGTAAGGCTCTGGAGCTGAATTCCAAGGTCAGCCTGAAGTTCATTTTTGACCTCGGCAGCTATACAGGCTCCCTCGATGCCTTGGAGCTGCGTGTTACCTACACCGACCGTCTGGGACAGGCACAGCAGGGGACTGTCAAGGCTCTGCAAGCCTACGGCACAGATGACAAACGCTATTCCTTCACCTTTGACGGTCTGCTGGCTGCAGAGCTCCGTACCGTCGTTTCCGCACAGATCTTCGCAGAAGGTCAAGCTCTGTCCTGCACCCTTCAATACAGTGCAGACACCTACGGCAACAATAAAACCGGCACTCTCGCTACCCTCTGCAAAGCCCTCTTCGCCTACAGCGACTCCGCCAAAGCCTATTTCCCGGGAAATCATTGATCCAAACAGTTAGCTTCAAACAAATCGTCAATTCCCACCGCACCAATTCCCCTCACGAACTGCATCCCACCACCCATTGATCAATGCCCACCGCACTCTTGGCTCTCCCTCCGGGAGAGCTGGCGCGAAGCGCCTGAGAGGGCTCACTGCACCGATTCCACCCACAAACCACCTACAAAACCACCGCAGCAATTCCTCTCACAAACTGCATCCCACCACCCACTGTCTGCACATCCCTCTCCCCCTCCCTTCGGGAGGTACCTCTCCCGGAGGGAGAGGCAAGAGCTGTGTGCAAACTTAAAACAGC
>JAFOZC010000164.1 GCA_017391305.1 Oscillospiraceae bacterium
ACAGAGCTATGAGCTACCGGAGGAAGCACAGATCGAGGTGGATCTTTCCTTTAAAGAGCCGGTCTTTACCCCGGAGGAAATAGAGAATTCCAGCGGCATGCGTACTTACATGCTGACTGCGCAAGCAGAAGGGGAGGAGATACAGCTTCCCGAAACAGGTTCTTCCGAAGCCCTTGGGGATGACAAAACCCCTGTCAGAAATCCCGCAAGGCAGGAAGATGCTTTGGAGACAGAGTCCTCGGCACAGACAGAGTCCTCGGAAGAGCAGGAGCTCATAGATGAGGATCTCGGTGCAGAAATAAGCTACCTTGCCGAGCCTACCAAGGGAGAGACTGTTTTAGAGCCGGAGGAGGGCATCACCGGTGTCAGCTACCGATCCGGGGAGATTGCAACCTTAGCTCTGGCACTGACTACAGAGACCCAAACAGGTGAATTCTGGATCCGCCTCCATTCTACGGATCAAATTACCTCGGGAGGCACATATATGATCGTCTCGGCAGAGGGCAACTATGCTCTACGCGGCAACAGCTCCACGAACTACGCCGCGGTGACCATACAGTCGGTTAAGGCAAATGAGAACTACTATACCATTTCCGACAGCGACAATGCTCTGCTCCGTTGGACCATTAGTGTCAGTGGTGAGAGCTATACCATTCGCAACCAAAGCTCCTCGCTGTACCTGAGGCTTAGTAACAGCACCTTTATCAGCTCCACCTCCGACACTGCTACCATTTCCTACATACCCACGGAGAAGGTGTTCCGCATTGCAAACGGTAGCCGATATCTGCGCAATGCAGGTACCGGAGCATTTACCAGAACGAGTAGCTCAGATGGTTCGTATAACTCCAACGCAGTGTATTATTATACTCGAGATATGCTGATTTTCAAACTGTCTGATGTGACATCACTGGAGGTTCCTGCTGATGTGACAGAAGAAAACAGCGGAAGCGGCACCGGGGGAACAGCGCCGGAGAAGCCTGACTATCCCGACTTTGTTACACCCTCCGGAAGCAAGAGCGGCGAAACCGCTTTGGTAAAGGAGCAGGATGGAACTGTCATTTCCGTTAAAGGCGAGTATTACTCCGACCCTGCTACCTCTAATATTGAGAAGGAGTATCGGGAGGAAAGCTTTGCAGACAATGAGCGAAATGACGGCAAGGTCTTGACAGATAAGTCTGTTATTTACGGAGCCGATGATTACAACGCATTTGAGAGCTATGCGCCCAATACATTTAGCGTGACACTATCTACCATTGGTCAGGAATACAAGGTTCCCTATCAGGAAATTGTTCGGAGTCCCATTGATGTGGTCTTTGTATTGGATGTTTCCGGCAGTATGAAAGACCGGGTCGAACCGAATAACGACAACAACACAGATTCCCGTGCTCAGGCAATGGTAAAGGCTGCAAATGCGGCCATCGACAAGATCATGAATGACCATCAGGCCAATCGAGTAGGACTGGTTATTTTCTCCGGCGGTGCATGGGAGCTTCTGCCCTTAGGGCGCTACAAAGCGACCGATGCCCAGTATTTGAAATGCGAAGTAAAAAGTAAAGTTACCCATAGTCCCACAAATGTAGCCATTGATAGGCATAATGTTCTGGGCGGCGATACTCTGATGGATGCAGACGACCAATCCCTTGCCAATGTGGGTAGCAATGCGGTACAGGGTATCGGCACCTATACCCAGGCGGGAATTGCTATGGGCAGAGAGGTATTCAAAAAAATCGGTAGTGATACGACCTATACCAAAAGGGTTGGCTTCGGAGAATATGAGCGTGATTACACGGTTGCCCGTCAGCCTGTTTTCATCCTCCTTTCCGACGGTGAGCCTACCTATAGTACCAATATCTATATGGATCCCTTAAACGGCCCTCACTATGGCGATGGCAACGGAGGCACAGACAATGCAAAGGGCATCCACGGCTACAATACGGTATTGACTGCCAACTACTGTAAGCGGATGGTCAGTATTCAGTATCAGAAGCCTGCGCTGTTCTTTACAGTGGGTATGGGTATCTGCACACCGGAGCAAGGCGATGGCCCGAATATTAGCACATCCAATACCGGTGATAACTACAAGCGTGCGGTTCTGAATCCCACTCCCGAGGTGATTGCATCGCTGACAAGCTCCAAAAATGCCGCAAATACAGTGACTCAGTTTAAGAATCTGCTCAACGGTAGCTTCACCTCTCATGCCATCAAATTGCGTTCCCAGTGGCCGGAACCTTGGACAGGCATTCCCCATCTTTATGTGCCTGCCCTGCAGGGAAATCCCTATGCGGGGAATTACAGCTATGCGGACGATGCCTATTTCGGTGAGATTACTTCCGAGGAACTGCAGGAAATCTTCACCGATATCATTGAAAGCAGTGTCAAAACTTCCCCCTACGGCTTCATCCTGTATAAAAACTCCGCAATCGACCTTCGGGACAATATTGGTGCAGGAATGGAGGTCAAGGGAACTCCCGTCCTGCGTTACAACGGTGTGAATTACCGCAATCCGGAAGTCATCGTTCAGGGGTCTGTGACCACCTATGTCTACCATGAGACCAATGTGGATCCCTATATTCCCGAGAGAGAAAATGACCTCAGTCAGATCACCGTAAAGGTGGTCAGAAATGATGACGGCACACAAACGGTGATGATGTATGTCCCGGACAGCGTTCTTCCTACCTATGTGCCTGAGCTGATCGGATTGAAATACTACTATGAAATGCTTCCTGTTCGTCTGATCTATCAGGTTGGCCTGACGGAAGCGGCAGAGCAGCAGGTTCTTGCACTGGAAGGAACGGGGAGAGAGCTGAGCTTCTATACCAATAAATGGAAATCGCCTGAGGAATATGCCGTTTCTACTCTGGTACCCAGCGACTATAACCCCTTCTACATTGACGTAGATCCCGATGACGGAATTTTACCCGGACATCAGGAACATCAAGAAGTGAAGGCCGAGAACACCACGGGAACGTTAGAACTTGCAGTTGACTGCCATAAGTATGTGGATACCCAAATGGACAACAGAGTGCGAATTGTCCATACCTTGGGCAACAACGGCAAGCTGGTCTTCCGCTCCGATTCTACAGAGCTTCCCGTAGAAAAGCGATGGGAAGAGGTCAACGCTGATATCATGAATCCTGTGACCTTCGAGCTATACAAGGTCACGGATCAGGTGAGCGAGGAAGGGATCGTCACACACACCGGCGTTCTTGTAGACTCCCGTGTGCTGAGCGCACAGAAGGAGTGGAAGGATAGCTTTACAAATCTTCCGATTCCCGATGGCACTTGGTATTACGTTCTGACGGAAAAGCCTTTGTCCGGCTATCAGGGCTTCTATGATGGACAGACGGTACAGTTCTCCGTTGCAGAAGGGACGATGCTCACCGGTGTAAAGGTAGACTTCGACAAGGCGAAAGACGGCCCTGTGATCGTCACCAATGCTCCCGCAGTAAAGCTGCCCTCTACCGGCGGCAAGGGTACATATCTATATACAATGGGAGGGACACTGCTTGTCCTAACTGCGGCGTTACTCCTTGTGTATAACAGCAAGCCTCACCGCAGAAGGGAGGAT
>JAFOZC010000165.1 GCA_017391305.1 Oscillospiraceae bacterium
CCGAGGAACAGACTCAGAAGCAGGAGAAAAGTAACCACACGTTTCATAGAAATGCCTCCTTTATTGATATATAATGAAATTATAGGACACAAGCCCCCTTTTGTCAAGGAAAGACCGTAAAAAGGAAGGGGGCTGTTAAGGCAGGGGGGAAGAGAGGAAAGAAACACATTAATATTGTTATGTATAGAAATTCTTTCTTGGGTATGCTACAATATAGAAAAAACGAAAGGGCTGTGATTTGTGATGAAATGGATACGTTTTGTCAGCATTTTCCTACTGTTAACTGTGGTTTTGTCTCTTCTTTCTCTTGCTTTTGCCGGGAACAGAGGGGTATCCTTGAGCTCGGACAGTAATTTCTTTGCCCAGTTGAACCTGAACGCAGAGGGCTTGGAGAAGGTTAAGACAGCGGTCAACGCAGGGAATTACGCCACTGCCAAAGCCGAGCTTTTGACATACTATCAAAGCAGGTTTGCAAGCTATGCCCCGATTCCCGCAGACGGAAAGGATGCCAATCGGGTGTTCTTTGCTATGGAAGACACCTGGTCCATGAGTGAAAATCGGGTGGGAGAAACGGTGATCAACGGCACAGGCTTCCAATTCTATAGTTTTGGAAAAACCACCAATACAAGCGGCTGCTATGTTCTGGACATTCTGGACAGGCCGGATTATGCCATTCAGATCTGCACCCGTGAGCATGACAATGAGGCCTACCGTCCTGTGCTGAGGTGCTATGATGCCTCAGGCGCCCTTCTGTCTCAGGTGGTAGCATCTGCCGATGCCATGATCCATAAGGGAAAGCCCGATACCACCTATGGCACAGACAATGTTCTCTATGTCAAAAGCGGCATGACCCAAAACAGCGACGGCAGCTATTTGCCCTACAACATCAACAGCCGCCGTGTCTATATGAGATTTTCTGTTCCCTCCGGCACAAAGCACACCGAGCTGGTCATTTATGCCCGTCTCCACGGCTCTGCCGCCACAAGCAGTGACCGTCTGCCCCTTTACCAGTTCGATTCCTTCAACAAAAGCTGGACAGAGGGGAATTTGACCTGGAATTATCTGGTCAAGCTCAAGGCAATGGGACACTATTCCTGGAAAGATATTCCCGGTGCTTTCGATTGGAAGCAGCCGGAGGGAGTGGGAGACTATGATTGGTTAGACTCCAATGCCCGTTTCTATGAGCTGGTTGCCCTTGCACAAACTGCCACCGCCACCGCCGATGCCGCGCAAAGGAAGGCCTATTTGACCAAGCTGAAGGAGATCCTTCTGGACTTTATTGCCGATACCAATGTTCGCAGTGGCTTCCCTGCCAACCGTGATCGGGAGACCTCCAGCCGTATGATGAATTTTCCCTATATCTACAAGGTGCTTCTGGGGGAAAATATGCTCACTGCCAACGAAAATAAAACAGTTTTGGCCTATGTCTATGATGAATTGACCTTTATGGACAACGGCGCAACGATTTTTGACAACGCAAACGGAAATCACGGAGCTTCTGCTTATACCAACCACAGCGCATTCCATTTGGCAGGCTTCTATGCCGCCATTTCCTATTGGCCGGAATTCAAAAGCAATGCCAATTGGAGAAAACGCTATGAAAGCCGTGTGGACTTTGTTCTGACTACCTTGATCAACGATGACGGGTCCTATAACGAGGTATCCTTCGGCTATCCCAGAGGAGTTCTGACCGCCAACAGCCATTTGCTTTATTCCATGCAGGAGCGCAAGGATACCACTGCCACAGGGAAGAAATTCGCTCGGGCCAGTATTTTGCTTGCCCGATATCTCATGGATTGCAGCTATCCCAACGGAAAGAACCCCTATTGGGGACAAGGTAGCACAAGCTCAGCCATCCGAGGGTATATCAAGACCTTCCTGAGCTATTTGGGCAAGGACTACGACAACGATCCCAATGTGAAGGCCCTTCGGCATTTTGTCAGTCATACAGAAGGCACTGCACCCGAAACCGTGGCGCAGTATAGCCCTGTGAAAATCGTGACGGATCGCACCGGCTGGAGCTCCGAGGATTCCATGCTCTTTATGAATGCCAAATGTGCCGGCTATCACGGCCATCGGGATGCCCTCGCCATTCTCTATTATTATGATGGCCGTTCCCTGCTGACAGATACAGGTACGACCTCTGCCTCCTCCAGCCATCCCCACTATCATTTCCAGCATAGCAGTACCCGTTCACACAACACCATTGAGATCGACGGGAAAGCCCAAACCTGGCAGAAGCTCCCTTCCGCAGGCGCAAATATGGGAGAGATCAGCATCGCAGGCAATGACAGCTATTCCTCTATTTCCTCTTGGACAAAGGCAAACACCGACAATCTCAGCACCAAGGATGCTTCCGGCGCCACCGTGACCCACAGCACCGATTTCACCCACTACCGCCATGTAAGCTATATGAAGGAGCTTGGAGAGATTCTCTTTGTCAGTGATAAGGTCGTTCCCGGAGATTCTGCCTCCCACAGCTATACCCAGAATTGGCACTCTGCCCCCTATTCCAACCCCACCGTAGCGGCAGACAGCTATGACACGGGGCGAACCAATTTCACAAGCGGCGCCAATCTCCTGATCGCACAGGTGAACGGCAGCGCTACGACCGGCTCTTTGCAGAACGGCTATGATTCCACCGCTTCCGCAGGTACTACGAAATATTTCCAGTACAAAAAGTCCGGCAGCGGTACCGTGACCTATCAAACTATTCTCTATCCTATGGCGGAAGGAAGTACTGTCACGGTACAACCAACAAAAATCACCATGAGCGGTACAGCAGATGCTACAGCTTTGGCTTCCCGTATTTCTGTCAATGACAGCAGCCGTCCGTCGGTGAAGACCCTTTACCATTACCATGCCTTTGAGTCTGCCCCCGCCACCCGTAGCTTTGACAGCTTTACCACCAATGCAGGAACTGTTACACTGGCACAGGACGGAAACGGCAAGCTCCGCTTCGCCGCCCTGGCAAAGGGGGCTTCCCTCAGTAGCGGAAATACCCTTATTCTGAAGTCTGCCGTAACAGTCAGCGATCTGGCCGCCACGCTGGAGAATGGTCGGCTCTTTGTGGAAAGCTCAGATCTTTCTGCAAAATATGTAACGATACAAGTCAATTTTAGCGGTCAAACCGTGAAGGAGGTCTATTATAACGGGAGCAAGGTCTCTTACCTTCAGAGCTCTGACGGAACAGTGACGCTCCGCGGTCAGTATCCCTTGATCAGCTTTGAGGAAGAAAGCCTGCTGAGTGATATCGGGCAATGGACGCCCCATAGCTGTACCGCAAGCATCGACAGCGGTGTCATGACCGGCAATTTAGATGGCTCCGATCCCTATGTAAAAAGCGGAAATGCCTTTGCATATCCCTTGCAAAAGGGGGATATTGTAGAGATCCGTGTCAAATACCACATCACCTCCGGTACGTATTCCGGCCTGCAGTTCTTCTGGCTCACGGAGGATGCTCCCCAGTATAACGGAAGCAACCGCCTGCTTCACTCCGCCACAAGCTATCCCGACAACACATACACCGTTCTTCGGCTGAAGCTGCCCGACAGCAGTGTGGGGGATGTGATGACAGGTCTTCGGGTAGATCCTGTAGGAACCGGGTCAAGCAATTATCCCACAGGAAGCTACACCATTGACTATATCTATGTAGGGCCGGTTGAGAAAGCTCCCTCTGCCCATACGGAGGGGCTGTTCTTTGACTTTACCAATGATACCGAAGGGGAATTGCGCTACAGTGCCTCTGTTTACGGAGGTCGGAACTACGACACGGGAAACTGGTACGGAAATACCGCCCGTAATTCCGTGGCATATTTTGACGGAAATGCTCTGTGGTATTCCGTTGCGGAGGGGGAAACATCCACCTATATCCAAACCTCCCACAACGGAAGCCTGACAGCCCTGCCCCTGTCCTACATCCCAAAGGCAGAGGATTGGGTGCAGATCCGTCTTCTTTTGGAAAATATGGAAGCCGTGCCGGGAAAAACTCCCGCTATGAGTATATCATATCTTAAGAATGACCTTTCCGCAGAGGTAGCGCCCTCCGATTGCACTACCATAGAAGGCTTGCAGAAAGGGCTCAGTGGGCAGTACGTCACCCTGTCTGCCCCCTTGACAGAGAGCTTCACAACAGCCTCCGTCATCAATGCCCTTCGCCTCAGCTTCAGCAATATCCGAAACTTGAACGGTAAAATCGGAAAGATCTATGTGGATTATATTGCCATCGCCCCCCGAGAGGCTCTGCCGGAAAAGCCCCTGATCACCTACACCCTTAGCTTCCGAGACAGTGACGGAAGCCTTCTGCAAAGCCTTACCGTAGAGGAAGGAACAGCCGCCGTCTACACAGGCAAGATCCCCACAAAGACCTATGACGAAAATGCCCACTATAGCTTTGCCGGTTGGATAGACAGCAAAGGAAACCCGGTAGATCTGAGCAAAATCACAGAAGACCTGACCCTATTCCCCTATTTCCGTTCCGCAAATCATACCCTCACCCTCATCACAAAAGAGGAAGCCACCTGCACACAAAGCGGAAAAGAAACCTCCGCCTGCACCTGCGGATATACCGTCACAACCACCCTTCCACCCTTGACACATAGCTACACCACCAAGCTCACCGCCCCCACCTGCACCACCCAAGGCTACACCACCCACACCTGCTCCCGTTGCTCCCACACTTACAAGGACAACTATGTAAACGCCAAGGGACACACCGAGGTCACCGACAAAGCAGTCCCCGCAACCTGCACCACCCCCGGCAAAACCGAAGGCAAACACTGCTCCGTCTGTAACGCCGTCCTCGTCAAGCAGGAAACCGGAGCAGCTCTGGGACACAGCTACACCACCAAGGTCACC
>JAFOZC010000166.1 GCA_017391305.1 Oscillospiraceae bacterium
AAACAAAAAAATATACATTAAATACCTCAGAAATTTCACTCATTGAAGATGGTGGCTTTGAAAATCTGCTTAATCCCCCACCGGGCAGCCAAAGGGCATATACTGTTCTGGAAAAAGAACTTATTTTAGATAGCGATACCGTCAGAGGTGCTATGTACTTAATAGGAATAGAACTCTGGATTCACATTGATCATAAAGAACAAGTTGTATACATAACACATGACTCAGTATCATAGTAGGACAGGGAAGACGGAATAAGACAGATGGTTCTTTGCAGGACAGGGGCGGTTTGAAACCACTGAGAAAGTCGAAATAGTTGTTTCTTTATACCTTATTACCCATTCTGACTCCGAGACAAACAGGAAAGGAATTGGGCCAACAGAAGAATTGCATTTCGGACAAAACTGTGGTATAATGTTTTCGTATCGATTACAGGACGGTGGACTCATGGGAAAAGCACCCCGACACAGCCACCGGGAAAGGAAAAAATATGAAATTACTGATCGAAGGTATGATGTGTCCCCACTGCAAGGCCCGTGTGGAAAAGGTTCTGTCCGCTATAGAAGGGGTAGAATCCGTCACCGTAGACCTGCAGAACAAATGTGCCGACATTCAGGGAGCGCCTGATCTGGATGCCTGCCGCCAAGCTGTCACAAACGCAGGCTTCAAAGTCCTCAACTGATCACCCCTCAAAGCTGCTGCAAGCCCCCCCTTGCGGCGGCTTTTTCTATCCCCTGGCTGTAGGAAAGGCATGCTGTCACAGATCTTAACGCATTTGCTTCCCCATAGACCGAAAATTGCAGGTGGAGGAAAATGTGGGTTTGACAAAGGGAGGGGAATTTGGTATGATATGGGTATCTTAATAAACTATGGAGGTTTTTATTATGGAAAAAGTATTTACGCAGTTGGCACCGGCGGCCATTGGGCCTTATTCTCAGGGAATGAAGGTCGGCAATCTGGTCTACACCTCCGGGCAGATCCCCATTGATCCCAAGACCGGGAATGTAGAGGCCGGAGATATTGCAGGCCAGACCCGTCAGGTCATGGAGAACCTGAAGGCCGTTTTGGAGGCCGCAGGTACTTCTATGGACAAGGCTGTGAAGACCCTGTGCTTCCTCACCGACATGGGCAATTTTGCCGCCTTTAACGAGATCTATGCAGAATATTTTACCGGCAAGCCTGCCAGAAGCTGTGTAGCGGTTTCCGCACTGCCCAAGGGCGTTCTGGTTGAGGTGGAGGTCATTGCAGAGCTTCCCTAAGGGAAAGAGAATATGAAAGGAGATCCTGACCTATGTACAAGAGAATGATCGCCCTGACCCTGTCCCTGGTTCTGCTCCTGAGCCTCCTGCCCGGAGCATTTGCAAAGGAAGAGATTCCCGAAAGCATTGACCGTTGCTGCTACACCAAGAGGGTGGTAGAGACAAAGGCAATGGCTCGCCCCGACTTCACGGGAAAGCTCAGCGAGATCACTCCTCAGAGGGTGGAGGACACCTTCCGCTATCTGGACGATTTCTATGTCCATGCCCATCCCGAAGCAGCTCTGGAGCTACACTACGGCACAGAGGCAGACCGTCAGGTTCTCCTGAATCTGGCACGGGTCATCACCAAGGACTGCGACACCCCCAAGGAGATGGCAGATGCGATCTCTTCCTGGGTGGCACGGAATGTCCGCTATGAGGTACAGACCTCTGCCTATGCTTCCGACACCTTCTACCGCAGAGAGGGCAACTGTCTGAGCTATGCCTTCCTGATCCAGACCCTGCTCCGTAGCCTCGGTGTACCTGCTGTCCTCGGTGACGGCTGGCGGGGAGATATGCGTAGCAGTGACGTGGAACTGTTCAATATGGAGGGTCATGCATGGGTCTTCGTATACCTGAACGGTCAATGGGAGCTGTATGATCCCCTGTGGCTGGAAGAGAGCACCACAGATCGGGAGTATATGGCACGTTGGATCTATTTTGATACTGTGGAATTCGTCACCCCTGCCTATGACGAGGGCAAGCTGCCTCCTGTGGCCTACGATAAGGCTGTTGTCTATTTTACAGGAGAGACGTTCCACATGTACAGCGACTTCTTCCCTCAGGGGGCAGGTCTTCTGACCAATTTTGTGAATAATATTGCCGTGGCCTTCCTGTCCAACCAATGCGAGAAGGATACGGGTATTTCCGACGGCTGGTATTATCTGGACGGTGTCACCGATAAGGATCTCATGGAAAGAGGTCAGGTTTACACCGGAGGCTGGCTGTCCTACGGAGATTATTGGGAGGGACAGAACTTCGGCCTGACCTATGCCCATGCCAACGGCATGCTCATTGACGGTGCTGTTATGGAGTTTGACAACAGGGATTACATGATGTACAGCAACCAGTGTCTGGAGATCTTAGCCCAAGAGGATGCCTATATCATTACCGACGGTCTGCTCACCCTGCCTACGGGCTACCGCGGCAAATTCCTGGATCTGCCCTGGGCTCCCGATACTCGGGAAGGCTGTACCATTACGGTGCAGAACAGAACTCCCGATATTGCTGTGGCTACAGTAGACGGCGACGTTACCTGTCTGAAAGAGGGCGTTGGAGAATTCCTGTATACCATGACACGGGATGAGGATCAGGCGCTCATGGGTTCTGCTATCTTGCAGATCCATGTTTCCGATGAGGAACGGATCCCGGATTACACCGACCACGTCACGGAGGATCCCAAGCCTGCAGAACCCAAGCCTACAGAACCCAAGCCCACCGAGCCCAAGCCTACAGAGCCTCAGCCCACCGAACCTCAGCCCACCGAGCCCAAGCCTACAGAGCCTCAGCCCACCGAACCTAAGCCCACCGAGCCCCAGCCCACCGAACCTAAGCCCTCCGAGCCGGAGACCCCGGAGTTCAGTGATGTTGAGAAGGGGAGCTGGTACGACAGCTCCGTTAGCTTCATGGTAGAGAAGGGACTGATGTACGGTGTGGGCAACGGTCGCTTTAACCCCACCGGAGATGTGACACGTGCCATGCTGGTGACCATTCTGTACCGTGTGGAAGGCTCACCCTCTGTGGAGGGGATGAGCAATCCCTTTACCGATGTTCCCAAGAGCTGGTTCACCGATGCGGTCATTTGGGCTGCCGGTAACGGCATCGTCAGCGGTGTGGGGCAGGGACGTTTTGCGCCCGACACGCCCATCACCCGTGAGCAGATCGCCGCTATTCTCTACCGCTATGAGGGACAGCCCCAGATAAGCGGAAGTCTCAGCGCCTTCACCGATGGGTCAAAGGTCAGCTCCTATGCCCGGACTTCTATGATCTGGGCAACAGGTGTAGGTCTTATCAGCGGTGTGGGCGGTGGAAGATTGGCTCCCGGTGACACTGCCACCCGAGCCCAAATCGCCGCCATCCTTACCAGATACCTG
>JAFOZC010000167.1 GCA_017391305.1 Oscillospiraceae bacterium
CGTTAAGACTCCTCTGGACAAGGAAGGCGGCTTGAGTCCTGCTCTTCAGTCCGGTGTCACCAACGGTAAGATCGAAGGCACCAATATCTGCTATAACTTCCGTGCAAACTACGAAAGCGGTGCAAAGTCCTATCTGGAAAAGGACTACACCACCGTGGGCTATCAGGTTACTGCCATCAATGGCACCAAGCCCGCTTCCGGAACTGCCGGTGTCAAGACTGTTAAGCGGAACTTCCATGTCATCCCTGCGAACGTCATGACCTATGATGATACCTTCCTCAGCTACATCAACGGCGGATGGGAGACCGTAGGTACTTACACCGACAGCGAGCAGTCCCATGACAATGCTGTGATCCACGGCTATGATGCACTGTATAACAGCACCTACAGCAAGGATTACTACCACAATGCACTGAAGGCTGTTACCGTCTCCTCCGCTAAGAGCACCGCTCAGGCTACCTTTAACTTTACCGGTACGGGCTTTGACATCTTTGCACAGACCTCCCCCAACTCCGGCACCCTTGTCGTCGAGGTATGCACCGATTCTGCATTTAAGAATGTCACCAAGACCTATCTGGTAGACACCTATCTGAAGGATGCTACCTTGAACCAGATCCCCGTTGTACGTCTGGACGGTCTGACCTACGGTACTTGGTATGTGCGCATCACTGCCTTCTATGACAAGGTCTTCGACCACAATTATACCAGGAGCATGAGAGGCGCTGTGCCTACAGAGGAGAAGCTCCGTGAGATGCTTGGCATTGCTGCCGATGCAGACTTTACCTTCGTTCCCTCTGCAAGCGGCTATGATCATCAGGACACCCGTGCCATTGCCAATGCCAAGAACGGACAGTACAATGTTTACATTGACGGCATCCGTGTTTACAACACCCTTGGCACCGGTCTCAATGCTGTTGCGACCTATGCATACGCACAGGCAGGAGAGGGCGTTGCCAATATCCTGAACATCAACGATGCTCTGGTAGATGCAAGCAATGCCAACACTTGGGCAGACAGTGCCGTATCCGGCATCAACGGCGTTCTCTATACCGCAGCCTCCAACTCCACCTCCACGGAAACTGCTGTTACGGATGGCATCATTCTGGGTCTGGAAGGCGCTCTGTACACCAAGCAGGATGGCTCTAAGTTCTATGTTTTCAAGGATGCTGCCTGCACCCAGAATATCAAGTATAACGGCAAGAACGTCTACTATCGCAAGCAAACACTGACCAGCCCCAATAACAGAGAGTATGAAGGTCTGAACTACTACTATGACGGTGGCAGTGCTTCCACACCCATGACCATGACTCAGGTCAGAGAAGCATTCGGCTCCATGCCCGTCTACTACAATGCGAAGTACAGCCAGTACGGTCCTGAGAAGGAAGTTTACCTCAACAGCACCAACGGTGTGGCATTCAAGGTCGGCACCGGTGCGAAGAAGGTTATGATCAGCCTCAAGTCCAACAACGGCTCTACTGCAACTCTTCATATCTACAACCCCACCACGAAGTCCTTTGCAAAGCTGGCGGCAACCACCTCCAGAGTAGAGATGTACTATGACATCACAAGCTACGTCAATGGACAGGGCTACATCTATCTGAAGAATGCCGGCGGCATTACCGCTGTCTGCAACATCAAGACCATCGGCGCTACCTCCCGCGGCATCACCGTGGATCGTGAGCTTATGGCATGGGTACAGGAGATTGACCATAATACCCTTCCCGTAGATGACAGCACCAAGATCATGCATAGCTTGGATCTGGCAAGTGATATTGCTCTCAACTATGTGGTTTCTACCGAAAAGCTGGCTGACTACGACCGCAGCTATATGGAAGTATCCTTCAAGGGTGAAACCTTCTGCATTGAACCTGAGATCAGAGGTGACTACGGTTACTTCACCGTAGAGGGTATTACCGCTGTGGATATGACCGAGAAGCTGACTGCCACTGTTCACATGTTCCTGGGTGAGGAAGAATTCGTTTCCGAGACCGATGTATACTGTGTTGCAGACTATGCCTATGCACAGCTCAACAAGGCCGGTGCTTCCGATGCACTGAAGGCTGTTTGTGCAAACCTCCTGCGCTACGGCGCAGAGGCTCAGAGCTTCAAGGGCAATGAAAATGCTCCTGCAGACGAGGCTATGACCGCAGAACACAAGGCATATCTCACCGACCTGAACACTGTTTCCGTCAACAATATGGCTCAGGCTCTCGGTGATGTAGAGAACGGCGTTGTATGGGCAGGTAAGGCTCTGGTTCTGGACTCCAAGGTTGCTGTTAAGGCTGTCTTCGATCTGAGCACCTTCACCGGCAACATGGAAGAGCTGAATCTCCGCGTTTCCTACATCAACGCAAAGGGCGAGACGGTCAATGTTATCATTGACACCGCCGAGCTCTACAACGAGGAGAAGGGCTACTACGCATTCGTTCTGGATACCCTCCTGGCAAGCGAAATGAGAACCGTCCTGACCATGGCCCTCTACGAAGGCGATGCACAGGCTTCCGAGACCCTCCTCTACAGCGTAGAATCCTACTGCGCATCCGCTAAGGCTGCCGTAGCACAGCTTGGCAAGACCCTCCTTGCCTACAGCGATGCCGCAAAGGCCTACTTCGCAAACTAAGCCGACCCATTTGGCGAAAGTAGCAACATCATAAACCAACAAATCCCCCACAAGAAGCACATCCTTCTTGTGGGGGATTGTATTCGCCCGCCCGCCGGACATCGGCAAACGGAGCGTAAAAATCCGGTTTATAGGTGAGTCCGTGTAGGGGCGATGCCATGTCATCGCCCGTAGCAGTGTGATTTATACTAATTTCCAATAAAAAGTAGACAAATCACCATATTTATGATATAATAAATATGGTGATGAAAATGAAACGTAAATTTGAGTTTAACAACGACAATATCGGAGAAATCAAGACAGCGAGGAAAAGTAATCGGGATAAG
>JAFOZC010000168.1 GCA_017391305.1 Oscillospiraceae bacterium
GGAATACAGACGTACGGGCTTCAGTAGAGCCCTGAGGCGGATACCGGTCTTAGTTCTGCTTATTGTGGTGCTGATCGGTTCCTTTGGTGTTCAGGCCCTTGTGCAGAACACCAACTATGTGCAGATGGATTTTAATGCAGGCGCAACGGAATCCGCTGCGGCTTTCTGGGAAAGTACGGGGGATTTACAGACCCTGTCCTCCAACAATTTCTCAGACGGGAAATTCCGCGCCATTGTGAGCGCGGGCACTGACGGTATAGCAAGCGATCCCTTTGTGGGAATGAAGATTGGAGGCAGCTATAAGCTGAATTACAAGGTCAAAGCCGGTGACATCATTCAGGTATATTTCCGTTACCGTGACTTGGCCTACGATACCGAAGCCCGTCCCTCCAATGCACAGATCTTCTACGCAGGGGCAGAAACCGTGAATGCTGACGGGAAGGTGGCCTACCAGGAGAAGTACAGCAACTCTGTTGTCACTGACTACAGTCAAACCGGCTATCAGCTCCTGTGTACGGAAATTGACGGCGACATGGTGGGCAAGACCCTGGATTATATCCGTCTGGATATAATCAACGGCGGCTCTCAGAAGTTTGATATCAAAGATGGTGCCGGTTGGATGCTGGACTTTATCTACATCGGCTCTGTTGCCGATGCTCCCCATAAGAAGGTCACCTACAAATACAGGGATCCCTATGATCAGGTGGAAAAAGTAGAATGGGTGGCAAAGGGTTCTAAGCCTACACAGGTTCCCACACTTCCCACCTATTGTTACAATGGCAGTAGCACCGCGGCCTCAAGCAGACTGAAGTTTAGCTCCTGGGGCGGAAAAAGCACTGCAACCGTGAAGGACACTGCCATCAATGCAACCACCACCTATACGGCCTCCTATATCACAGAGTACAAGGTGGTTTACCGCCAGAACAAGACAAGCTATCAGGATGACTTTGCTGCTTTGGATACCTATACCTCCCATGAGTGGGTGAAAGCAGACGGTTACCCCACCCTTGCCAACAGCTTTGAGAGAACCAGAAGGTCTTCGGATCAAAGCCTACAGTATTATCTGGAAAGCTGGAAGGTCGGCGATTATTTTTACAGCCCTGAAGATGCTCTGCGTATACAGATCAAAGGACCGACGAATTTCTGGGGGAAATGGCTCAAGCAGGCAAGACTCCGCTTCTACAATGCATCCAACAGCTTGATCGCTACGAACTATGTGACCATCACGACCAGGACGACAGCTCCCACAGCACCTGCGGTCAGCGGAAAGACCTTCGTGGCGTGGGTGAATAAGGCGACTTCTGTGCCTTACGATGTGGATGGACACACGGTGCAAGGACCTGCGGATTATACCGCCCGCTATCTCAGCAATGCCTTTGTCGGCAGCTCGACCAACAGCCTTGTGGTGAACCGTACCGTGACCCTGCAGAAGGGCACAAACAATGCTTCCCACAAGTACCGCCTCCGTCTGGATATCTATAACTACGGCCAGCCCTTCGACGGCTCCTTCGTCATTACGGATAACATTAAGGAAGACTTCTTCATGAAAGTCAACGGCCCGAAAGTGTATACTCTGAATTATCTGGGTAACGGACAATTTGAAGGCGATGACGTACTGGAGCAGAAAATTGCCAATGGGGAAGCCATAAGTAGTGGTGGTGCTAATGGCTATGTCTATGAGCTCAGACAGAGGGAAAACGGCAGTCATACCCAGTGGTTTGACCAGAATCACCCGGACGAGAAGGGTGTAGATCATAATTATTTCACCATGCATGTCTATGACGGTTACAGCAATATTTTGGGAAATACGCCTACGGATGTCCGAGAAGCCCTCTATTGCAGAGAAATCTCCAAAGCCGGTGTCAGCCATCCCAACGGTTGCAAGCTGGTGGTGATCGTTGACTTCGAGCTGGACAGAGACGGCACCATCGGCGGCAACAATGTTCCCCTGAGCCATGCTTCCCAGCACTCCAAGGTGGAGATTTACGGTACGGACAAGAAGCTGAAGCAGACCATAAGCCTTAGTTCGATCCATTCTAAGAAGGGTGAGGCCTGGCCCAATGTCAATATTCCTATTCTCTACGATTTCACCCTCCATGATTATTACATGGATCTGTACGATGCCCAATTTGAGCAGTATGTTTACAGAGGCAGTCTTGTAAAATCTACGGTCACCCTTCCCGGCATTGCTACAGTCCTGAGGGCGGCATCAAACGGCAAACACGGTGATAATAACCGTAAGGTTTACGGCAACCTCTTCACCCACGGCAACATGCCTGTCTATACCCGTACAGAGAGTGTACCCTATACCAAGCTGGGACTACCCAATACGGATATGAACGGTGTCCGTAACGAGAAGGTACGTATCTTTTATAAGGTCGTTCACAACGGCACTGGACAAACAGTGTACGAAACCGCATGTGAGCCTTATGATACTGTCTTTAACATTACCAATCAGCACGAGGAAATTGCAGTTGACTTCCTGAAGGATCATTCCGCTACCATTACCGCAACGGTCGTGCCCTCTACGGGAGATGTGGACAGCTTCGGAAGAGGGGCTACAACGAAATGGGAAAAATCCGGTGTGGCCTATTACTTTGCCCCCCGATTTGCCATTGCAGACAGTAACAATCACGTGGCGGCCTTTCTCCAGTGGGAGGATCAGGCCTACCGGAACTTTGTTCGCATGCCCAGTGTGGAGTACGGCACTTTGGCTCTGCCCCAATTCCCCCGTGTCAAGGATCTTTCCGCCAACGGCAAACTGACAAGCAAGAAGGATTATATCTGCTATTCCTTCTCTCCTGCCGACAGCTATGACGTCGATCAGGGAAGAAAGATCATTGATGGTATACAGGTGGTTCACTATACCGTCGAGGCCATCAATACCCCCAAGCGTCTGGAAGAGGGGAAGACTATGGAAACAAGGAATCTTGTGGACCGTCACTTCTATGTTCTTCCTGCAAGTAACATTACCTATGATCAGCATGCTCTGACCTACACCGCACCGGGAAATTGGCTCATGTCCAAGGAAAGCAACAGCCGTATTTCCACAGCCTGGCAGAATTTCGGTGCTTATCCCCTCCAGGGCTATGATAAGCAGCTGATTACCGAGCGTCTGAGCGGCACCGGCACGAAGACGGGCAACCTCTTGGATTATAACGGCGGCTCTCTGTACACCAATGTGGATGCCTCTCAGAGAAACGAATGGGGTGAATTTACCTTTACGGGAACAGGCTTTGATATGTTTACCCGTACCGGTCCGGATACCGGTGTGCTGGTAGCACAGGTCTATGAGAACGGTGCTTTGGTACAGAATCTCCTGAGCGACACATATTTGGCAGAAAAGACCCTGTACCAGCAGCTGGGCATTCGTTTTATTGCCAAGGATGCACAGGGAAATCCCAAGCACGGTACCTATACCGTGAAATTCCGCGCCTATTATCACGAGGCCTTTGACCATGCCCTCTATACCAAGGGCGGTATGCGTGGGGTCATGACAGAGGATAAGATCCGTGAAATCATGGGCTGGGATGACAGCGTAGCTTGTGACATCCGCCTTTCCAACGGGGTGTATCCCCCTGTGCTCCGTGAAGCCAAAACCGGAGATTACGACGTATACGTAGACGGCATCCGTGTATATAACACACTGGGTACCCTTTCCTCCGATCCCGACGGGGTGCTCTATCAGGAAGATCCCAACAAGGAAAACTATGCGGCATATCAGCTCTACAGATATTATCATGAGGTAAATCCCCAATATATCAACCTCAATGACTATCTGGTAGATTCTGCAAACGGGGAGTGGTCCGCAGAGCTGGGGACTCAGGATGCCAGCGGTGTTCTCTACATTGTGGGCCAGACCAATGGGGACAGCTATGCAGATGCTCCCGACGATGACGAGGCTGAGGACGATTCGACTCAGGATGATGCCATTGTCCATACCGGCTTCCACCTTGGCATGAGTGGCAAGCTCCATACCAAGGAGGTAGGGGACAGATCCTATCTGCTGGATATGGAGAGCAAATTCTATTGTCACAAGCTCTCCGGTCACCCCATTTATTACAGCTACAAAAATGGGGAAAATGCTTATCAGACCACTGTCAGCAATCCTCTCACGGTGGTACAGGTGCAAGAGCTTCTGGAATCCCGCTATTTCTCCCAGAGGTATGGGATGCCTCATACAAATGCCCTTTATTACTTTATCAGAACTCCCAAGGGACAGCAGTTCGTGACGGAGAATCAGCTTGCCGGTTTTGTGAAAGTGGATAGCAGAAAAGAGTTCTTCCTGTTAGAGCCTGTGAAGCTTGCTCAGGAGACGGCGATGGAATACTATAACATCACCGTTCAGAATTCCGGGAACTACGTACAGCTCCAAGATGTGGGCAAGGTCAGCTATCTTGTGGGTCAGGGAGGCAGACAGATCCTCCACTGGCGTAACGCTTGCCCTCTGTATCAGAAGGAGAACAGTGATCAGGTATATTACCTGCTGGATCAGAAGGAATACTCGGTAGGAGAGCAGGAGGTACTGTACTCCTATATCACCGCAGGGGCGCAGCTGAGTTTCCGGAGTCCTACCGGCGAGATCCACTATTACAGCAAGGCTACCGAGGCTCCTATGATGAATGTGAGCTATGATGAGACATTCCTTGCTCCCTATATCTACTATGTTGACAGAGGCACTGCTCTGGAATTCTACTATGATCGCTATACAGCCGTGGACTACAGAAGAGCCTACGGTGTCACCGAGAGAAATCAGACGATCAACTGCTCTGCAAAGACTTGCGGATTCACGGGTTGTGAGCTTAGCAGCTTGAGTATGCTGTATTATGCAGACGGTGTTCCCCTGACGAAGCAGACCCCCTACTATCCCATCGGACAGAAGAAGACCTATCCCAACGGCTGTGCTCTGCAGGTTTATTACAATGAGCAGACCGGACTCTATACCTACGGACATGATGATATGGTCATCCCCGATGTGGAGCTGTACGCAGCCCTTGAGGGTAAATATACCTTCTATGACAGCAAGTATGCCGCCTTCGGCCCTGCTCACGAGATCTATCTCAGTAAGGGCAACGGCATTGCCTTCTACGTAGGTGCAGATGCAGTGGTACATCTTTCCGCCCGATCCGCAGACGGCAATACGGTGCAGATGGAGGTCTATGACAAGGAGTACCAGAGATGGTGTGCCGTTACTATGGCTCATCCGAATGACGAGACAGAGCAGTACTATGATCTGACCACCTATGCCAAGAATAACGGCGGCTATCTCTACATCCGCAACACCGGAAGTGGCATCCTGTCGCTTATGCACCTGAAGCTTGTCGGTGCAAGCTCCACTTTTCCCAAAATCACCAGACAGATGATCATGGAGGCAATGGAGATCATGAACGCCGAGACTCCCATTCTGGATGAGGGGCTGGAGATCAAGCATTCCCTTAACCTTGCCAGCGATATTTCTCTGAACTATGTGGTTTCCGCTGAAGCTGTGGTCGGAGCAGAGAAGACCTACCTCACTGTGGACATGCCCATTTATGAGGGAACAGAGCTGACAGCCACGAGAACCGTCACTGTTGAGGGAGAACAGAGAGGCAATTACTATTACTACACTCTGGACGGCCTGACAGCGGTGAATATGATGGATGTTCTTACCGCCCGTGTCTATGTTGAGCGTGAGGGAGAACGCTATGTATCCGCCTGTGACGAATACAGCATCGCCATGTATGCCTACGGACAGCTGAACAAGAGCAATGCAGGCCGTGAGCTGAAGACCCTGTGTGCAAACCTCCTGCGTTACGGCGCACAGGCTCAGAGCTACAAGGGATATCGGACAGATGCTCTTGCAGACGGAGAGATGACCGTAGCACAGCAAGCCTATCTGACAGCTCTCGATTCTGTCCTTTTCGGTAACAATAATCGGATTCAGGAGGAGCAGGAAGCTCCCACGGTACAGTGGGTGGGCAAGGCTCTGGATCTGAATTCCAAGGTTGCGGTGAAGTTCATTGCCGACCTGTCCGGCTTTGTGGGATCTCTGGAGGAGCTGAACCTTCGGATCAGCTACACGGATCTTACGGGTCAGCTTCGGGAGGCTGTGATTTGGGAATTCGAGATCTATGATGAGGAGAAAAATTATATTGCCTTTGACTTCGGTGAACTGTCTGCGGCAGAGCTGAGATCTGTGCTTACCGCCAGAGTCTGTGACGGTGAGAGCCCTGTATCTCACAGCCTGATCTATAGCGCCGATACCTACGGCAACAATAAGACCGGCAAGCTCCTCAGTCTGTGCAAGGCGCTCTTCGCCTATGCAGACTCTGCCGGTGCCTACTTTAGCAAATAAGTACCCCCCTCGGAGGCCGAAGCACTACCTCAAGGAGCTTCGGCCTCCTTTTCCGTTTCGATGAAACTGCTTCTCCAATACGTGATTTCTCTGTGGGAAGCAATGATATTATGTATAGATCGGTGGTTTTTTTATGAAGGTGAAAATTCCTTTTTTAGAGCTTGGAACTCGGCAGATCAGAGGGTGGATCCCGAAGAGGGCTGTCCATTCGCATAAGGGGGACTACGGCAAGATCCTGTTGCTTTGCGGAGCGGTGGGCTATACCGGGGCGCCGGTGTTGGCGGCTTTGGGAGCGGCACGAACAGGCGCAGGTCTGATCTTTGTGGGTGTGCC
>JAFOZC010000023.1 GCA_017391305.1 Oscillospiraceae bacterium
AAATGTCTGCTGAATAAGTCGCAACTGCGACTTATCCCCACAGCTTAACTGTAGGGACCTGTAAAAACGGCTGTTTCAAGCCGTTTTTACAGGTTTGCAGGTATTATACACTGTGTTTTTCCTTCGATTATCTTGATGCTTGAAGGAAAAAATCGTCCTGAAAGCCTTGGCTTGTAAGGACGATTGCGTTGTTCAGTACACATTATATAGACCAATCATCAAAGATGAGGAGGATGTTGCCATGAAGTATGTTGGAATGTGGATCTTTCATTCTATTCTGTGACGATTTGGAGTCCCTGTTTCGATCCCGGCTGCCGCATTTCGTCCCTGCTCAACTACAAGGGAGAAAGTCTTATCTTTGATTTTATATCCTACGATGAGCTTTCCGGCTTTTGATAGTATTTTGATTATAAGGAGAAAAGAAAGATGAAAAAACGAATTCTATCCCTGCTGCTTGCCCTGTGTCTGCTCTGCGGCATGCTTCCGCGGCTCATCCCCGGTACCTACGCTGCCACCATAGGCGACCTCAGTGACAGCATAAGCTGGGAACTGGACAAGTCAACAGGTCTGCTTACCATTACCGGCTCGGGCCCCATGCCCAACTGGACAGATAGCGGTGAGGCTTCCCCCTGGTACGACCAACGGACGAGTATTCGGTCGCTGCTTGTCTCATCCGGCATAACCACCATAGGCAGCAATGCCTTCAAGGGCTGTACCTACCTGAGCTCTGTGATCCTTCCGGACGGAATAACCACAATCGGTGACTCTGCTTTCTATGCCTGCACGCTCTCCTCCTCTTTTACCTTGCCGAGCAGCGTAAACACCATCGGCAATTATGCCTTCTACGGAAGCAGACTGACCTCCCTAACCATCCCCAGCGGCGTAAGTGCCATCGGCGATTATACTTTCTACGGCTGTAACCGTCTAAGCTCCGTGGAGATTCCGAACAGCGTAAAGACCATCGGAACAGAAGCCTTCTACGGCTGCGAGCGACTGCTTTCCATAACAATTCCGAATAGTGTAAGCTCCATCGGTGATCATGCCTTCTACGGCTGCACCCGTCTGTCCTCTGTAACGCTCCCCAACAGCGTGAGCACCATCGGAGTCTCTGCATTCCAAAAATGCACCGCCCTGACCTCTGTGACTATACCGAACAAGGTGGAAATCCTCAGTAACAGTGTCTTCAGGAACTGCACCGGCTTAGAATCCGTAACCATTCCGGAAAGTGTAACCTATATCGATCGTTGTGCCTTCTACGACTGCGCCGCCTTGACCTCCGTGACTATTCCCCGCAGCGTAAAAGCCATCGACTATCGTGCCTTCTACGGCTGCGTCGGATTGGAAAGTATTTATATTCTGAATCCTGCCTGTGAATTTTACGATGAAAAGGAGACCCTTTCTCTGAGTGAAAACGGAAGAATCTACGGCTATGACAATTCCACAACGGAAGCCTTTGCACTGAAGTATGGCTATACCTTCAACCCCTTATCTTCCTATCCGGAACCGGATGAGAGTATCACAATCTACCATTCCCTGAATCTTGCCAGTGACATCTCGATCAACTATTTGATCAAAGCAAAGCTGTTAGCGGACTACGACAGCTATTCCTTGGAGGTAATTGTACCCATTTATGAGGGCGACCTCTGGACAGGTTACAATACTTTGACCCTTTCACCGGTTCTGAATGGGAATTATTATTACTTCACTCTGGACGGCCTCACGGCGATTCAGATGAATGATATGGTAGAAGCTACCCTGACTCTGCAAAAGGATGGGGTGGACTATGTTTCCCAAACGGACTTCTACAGCATTGCCACATACGCCTACAGCCAGCTTGGGAAGGAAGGCATTTCCACGGAGCTTAAGAGGATCTGTGCAGATCTTCTCCGGTACGGGGCAAAGGCACAGAGCTTTAAGAGCTACCGTACAGATGCCCTTGCGGATGAAGCCATGACGCAGGAGCAAAAGGGCTACCTCACTGACCTGAATACAGTGACCTTCAACAATTTCAACGCATCGCTGGATGACATACAGGATCCTGTCATTGTCTGGGTAGGAAAGACCCTGAGTTTGGAATCCAAGGTCGTGGTGCGATTTATCGCAGATACTTCTGCCTTTACAGGGGATTGGAAAAATGTTAGTCTGCGTGTGTCCTATGTTGACTCTGAGGGGAGCTTGGTGGCTGGGGAATCCAGAGAGTTTAGCGATGTTAACCATGGGGACGACCAATGGGTCGCATTTGAATTTAGTGATCTCCGTGCAGCTGATCTGCGTTCCCTTCTTTCCGTGGCAGTTTATGAAGGGGATATACGGATTTCCCCCACTGTACAGTACAGTGTTGATACCTATTGCAACGGAAAAACCGGTATCCTGGGCGAGCTGTGCAGAGCCATGATCGCCTATTCTGACAGTGCCTATGCCTTCTTTGGCAACTAAGCTCGTACAGCTTTGAAATTGCAGTTTTAAAACCCATGAATAGTTTTTCACACAACTATTATGCGCCATCGACCGGCATTTGTACAGCTATTTGTACTATGCCGGTCGATGTAGTTTTGTGGGGCTGCCCCATTTTTTATGAGGCAGCCCCTTATTTGTGTCAGGAAACAACGCCGAAGAATTTCAGGATGCACAGGATCAATCCGATCACACTGTAGGCCTCCATGAGACCGCCAATGATACCAAAGATCCAACCAACCAGCGGAATGTTTGCCAGAACACCGATCAGCCAACCGACCACTCCACATACGATCAGGAAGATCAGCCCATGAACGATCAGGGACACGATGTCCCCCTTCTTCACCCCAAAGGGGGTGGGCCAGATTTTTCTCAGCATAGTCTTTCTCCTCTCTTTATTTCTTTCCATCATTATATTCCTTTTCCTCTCATTTGTCAAACATTATCTTTTTCACTTTAATGCTTCAAACTCAGCCGTTTCCTTCTATTTCCCATAAAAACCTCTGCACCAAACGACAAGGGGCGACATAGGATGATGCGGGACAGCAGTCCCGAAAGGAGGAATCGTTTTGGAAATGCGAATCCAATCACGGATCTGTGACCTCTGTGACAGACCACAGACCCCTATGCCGGAGTCCGAGAAGGAGCGCCACTATACAGAATACAAGGACGATAACAGAAGGGACAGGGAAGACAGCACCTCTGCCTATATCGGCATCCTGCCCCAAAGAGCCTATCTCGCCAATCCCTTCGTTCCCTTCCAGCCCAATGATCCCCCCACCTATTCCCCCCAGAAGGGAGCAGTACGGGGTACTCTGTTCCCGGGTCTGGATCTCCCCTATAGGGGTATGGTCAACGAGGGGAAGCTGAACCGCACCCACCTGCAGGAGCTTCAGGCCTTAGCCTTCGCCATTACGGAATTGGGAGAATATCTGGACACCCACAGCGATGACAGGGAGGCCTTTTCCCTCATGCAGAGCTACGTCAAACTCTACGAGGACGGAAAGACAAAATACGAAGCCCTCCACGGTCCCCTGACCCAGAAGGCCGCCGCCTCAATGGACAGCTACCAATGGCTCCGTGACCCCTGGCCCTGGGATTATGAAGCAAATCAGATGGGGGGATAAAATATGTTTGTCTATGAAAAGAAGCTCCAGTACCCGGTAAAGATCAAGAACTGCAACCCCAAGCTTGCAAGCATCGTGATCAGTCAATACGGTGGGCCCGACGGTGAGCTCGGTGCTTCCCTGCGCTATCTCTCCCAACGGTATTCCATGCCCTATCCCGAATTAAAGGGCTTGTTAACGGATATTGGTACAGATGCATCGGAAATGCTCCGCTATGGACAAATGCTTAGAAAGGATGTCTGCTTTGTGTATACAACAGAAAAACACTCCCGTATTTCGGATAGTATATGCCGATATCATATACTGCCTTTTCCGACACGGGAGTATTGTATTCTTGCAATTCGCTGTTCCTTTTCCCCCTTGCAGAGTCCGAAGTTCATACACAGCTCGCTATGCACCCTTCCGTCAGGAGATCCGAAAGAGGGGGAAGCCCTTATCTCTTTGTCTCTCTGTCGAGGAAATCTCCGTAGAGAGGCGTTGCAAGGCCGAAGCCTCCGCAGACCGTTAGGATCTGACCGGTGGTATAGGCAGATTCGTCGGAAGCAAAGTAGCACACGGCTTCCGCAATTTCCGAGGGCAGGCCCATCCGCCCCAGAGGAATGTGACGGAGAAACAGCTCCCGAAAGCCTTGGCTCAGACGATTTTCTACCGCTTCCGTGGCGGTCATACCGGGCAGAACCGCATTGCATCGAATGCGATGCTTGGCCTGCTGTACAGCAATGAGCTTTGTCAGATAATTGATCGCCGCCTTGCTTGTTCCGTAAGCAATTTGGGAAATATCCGGCACCAAGCCGCCTACAGAGGAGATATTGATAATACTGCCCCCTCCCTGAGCTGACATATGGGGTAGCACGGCTTGGCATCCCAGAAAAACACTTCCAAGGTTCTTGTTTACCGTATTCAGAAAAACCTCAGGTTCTGTGGTTGCAATATCCCGATCCTTACGGGGATCGGAGGTGCCGAAATTATTCACCAACACATCGATCCTCCCTGAGAGGGAGAGCACCTGTTCCACTGCAGAGCTATAGGTTTCCGCCTTGGTCGCATCGTGGTAGACACAGCTTACCCCATAGCCTTTGTCTTTCAGGGCATTGGCGATTGCTGTTCCCTGCTCGGTATTCCGAGCCCCCATATAGACCCTTGCACCCTCCATAGCACATTTCTCCACTGTGGCAAGACCAATGCCACGGGTGGAAGCGGTAACAAATATTACCTTATTCTGCAATCTCATCATATAGCTTCCTTTCCTTTTATCATTTTGGGCAGAAGAAGAACGGCACAAATGCCAAAGCCCACACATAAGAGCTCTGCTACGGCGAGAGAATGAATAGAGGCTACCGCCGCAGCTCCTGCTTCCGCACCCTGGGCAATCTGACCTGCGATCCGATTTGTAAAGAGAGGGACAAACACCGCAACACCAAAGGGAGCGGCAATATCACGGAACAGTCCATAGGTTCCCGTACCTCCGCCGGCCTGTTCTTGGGAAAGCCCGGACAGACACACCTTCATCAAGATCGTTCCGTTCGCACCTAAGCCAAAGCCCAGAATCCCCAAGGAAGCCATAAGCAGGTAGGCGGCAGTTGCGGCAGAAAACAGCAGCAGTAAGGCACAGCCCAGCCCTGTCAGAAGAAGAGACACCGTCAGCACTCTTTTCGGCTCAAATTTATCTGCAAGAGGCCCAAGGATCACTGCGCCCAAGGACATCCCTATATACATAACAGAGATGGCGTAGCCGGACACTGCGGTATTTTCCGGCAGAGTGTAGTTCACAAACACGATGATATTCGTCATATTTGCTTGCATCAGGCCCTGTGTCAAAAACAGGGTCAGAATGCTCAGAACAAAGACCTTCCTTTTGATAAACCTACCGGATAAAATGGGGTGTTCTGCTCTTCTCTCTATCAGGATCAACAGGATCAGACTCATGAGGGCAGCTCCCAAAACAGAAAGGAAGGGCAAGGATGACCAGCCGAGGTTCTGTCCAAAGGAGGGAATACAGAGCATCAGGCTAAAGAATGCCAACACTGCCAAAGCTCCCGACAGGTCAAAATGCTCCAAAGTCTTTTGGGACAAAGACTCTTTCGGTGAAAACCAAATACAGGCGGCAAGAACCGCAACGCAGATCCCGACACAGATCCAAAGCATATCCCGCCAGCCGTAAGAGGCTACAATGATCCCACCCAGACTTGGCCCCAGAATCACAGAAGCACTGGACAGGAGCATATACAGGGAAAAGCCCTTTGCGACCCTGTCACGGGGGAATTCCGTGGCAATATAGGCAAGGATCACAGGCCCTATGGCCGCAGTCCCCACACCCACAACGAACCTTGCCACCAGCATAAAGAAGAGAGAGCTTGCCACAGCGGAGAGAATATTGCCCAAGGTGAACACAGCAATGCCCAGAAGCAGAGTTCTTCTCCGCCCGATCACATCGCCAAGCTTCCCCAAAAAAGGAGCGCAGGAGGCAGTAGACATGGCCTGAGCCAAGGCTGTCCATGTTGTGTTGCTGTAATCGAGCCCCATATCCTGCACAAAGGCCGGAGAAAAGACCGTGGAAAACCCACCTACGATCCCAATTAAAAAAGCTCCCAGTCCATAGGGAACAAATCCCCTCTTGTACCCATTTTCTTGTAACATTGTTTCACATCCCTTTGCATATAGTATGAGCAAAAATTCAACGCATTATAGCCGATTTTTTGGGTTATACTTTGCACATGGGGTCATATCCCAAAGAATTTTCAAAGGAAGGAAGAAAGGATGAAGCAAAAGTTTTTCATTTGCAAGCATTGCGGTAACATTGTGGCGATGATCCGCGATCATGGAGTTCCCATCTATTGCTGTGGAGAGAGGATGGAGGAGCTTCTGCCCGGAAGCACAGAGGCCTCTGAAGAAAAACACATTCCCGTCTACTGCGTAGACGGAAATACCGTCC
Source organism: Oscillospiraceae bacterium (assembly GCA_017391305.1). GTDB lineage: Bacteria > Bacillota > Clostridia > Oscillospirales > Oscillospiraceae > JAZOXB01. The sequence goes on from JAFOZC010000023.1 coordinate 6,514, forward strand.
ACGTCTCCGTCGGCTCTGTGGAGCACCCCATGACACAGGAGCATTATATTGAATGGATCTGCTTGGAAACGGAGCAGGGTATCCAGTATGCCCATTTAGACCCCGGTGATCAGCCGAGAGCCACGTTCTGCGTTTGTGACAGAGATGAGGTTCGGGGAGTCTATGCATTTTGCAATCAGCATGAATTGTGGAGGAAGTAACTATGTCAATGATCAACCGAGAAATTACCGATTTCCGCACCTATGCCTATCATGAAAATGAGTTTAAGTTTGTGAGCAAGGAGGACATTTTGGGAAAATGGAGTGTGTTCTTCTTCTATCCTGCGGACTTCACCTTCATTTGCCCCACCGAGCTGGAAGAGCTGGCGGAAATGTATGACCGCTTCCGTGAGATCGGCTGTGAGGTCTATTCCGTTTCTACAGATACCCACTTTGTTCACAAGGCCTGGCATGATGCCTCAGAACGGATCAAGAAGATCCGCTACCCCATGCTGGCAGACCCTACTCACAAGCTTTCCGAGGATTTCGAGGTTCTGATCTCCGCCGACGGTCTGGCAGAACGGGGAACCTTCATCATCAATCCCGAGGGGAAAATTGTAGGCTATGAGGTCACAGCCGGCAATGTGGGCAGAAATGCAGAGGAGCTGCTGCGGAAGGTGCAGGCCTGTCAGTTTGTTCATGCCCACGGAGATCAGGTTTGTCCCGCTAACTGGAAGCCCGGTGCAGAAACCTTGAAGCCCAGCCTGGATCTGGTGGGTCAGCTTTAATGGACAAGCTCTATGACGTCGTCGTGGTTGGCGGAGGCCCTGCGGGGCTTACCGCCGCCTTATATCTTGCACGAGCAAGGTATCGGGTACTCCTGCTGGAGAAAAGCCGCTTCGGGGGACAAATTGCCATCACAGAGGCTGTGGTCAATTACCCGGGGATCGAAAAAATCAGCGGAACTGAGCTGACGGAAACCATCCGCAGACAGGGCGAGGCCTTCGGGGCAGAGTATTTACAGGCTGAGGCAACAGGCTTTGACCTGTCCGGAAATATAAAAACCGTGGAAACCACTGCAGGAAGCTATCAATGTCTCGGTCTGTTATTGGCAACCGGTGCTCATCCGAGAAAGGCCGGATTTCGGGGAGAGGATGCATACCAAGGCAGAGGTGTAGCCTACTGCGCTACCTGCGACGGGGAATTCTTTACGGGGAAAGAGATCTTTGTGATAGGCGGTGGATATGCGGCGGCAGAGGAAAGTATTTTCTTGACTCGCTTCGCCCGTCATGTGACCGTTCTGATCCGAAAAGAGGATTTTTCCTGCGCCGCCTCCTTGGCAGAAGAGGCAAGAAACCACGAAAAGATCACCGTCCTGACCAATACCGTCATGGAAGAGGTAGACGGACAGCAGGGTCTGACCTATGCCCGATACAGGAATACCCGTAGCGGAGAGGTAACAGAGTACCGAAGTGAAGAGCCCTTTGGGGTGTTTGTATTTACAGGCTATGCTCCCGCTACAGATCAGTTCAAGGGGATCGTAGAGCTGGATGACCGTGGCTACCTTCTCACAGATCAGGCACAGCAAACCAATATCCCCGGTGTATTCGGTGCAGGTGATGTGTGCGTGAAGCCTCTCAGACAGGTGGTGACAGCCACTGCCGATGGCGCCCTTGCGGCTACAGAGCTGGAAAAATATGTGGCAGACATTCAGCGAAAAACAGGCCTACGTTCCACAGTAACTCCCAAAAGCATCAGCAAGCACAGCGCAAAGGTCACGAGCACCTCTTTGTTTGACGAGAAGATGGCGGAAGAGCTTAAGGGTCTATTTTCCGCAATGGAAAGACCGCTATTGCTGAGGCTCTATTTAGACAGCCGCCCCATTTCCCGAGAGTTAGAAAGCTTTGTCCAAAGCCTCGCCGCAATATCCAAGCGTCTGACCGTGGAAGTAGCGCAGAAGAATGCCCATGAGAGCTACGCACCCTGTGTCAAGGTCTGTCTGGCAGATGGGACAGAAACAGGCCTTGCTTTCCACGGTGTTCCCGGTGGGCATGAGTTCACTTCTTTCGTATTGGGCTTATACAATGCCGCAGGCCCGGGGCAAGCTATCTCATCTGAGACAAGAGAAAGAATCCAAAAGATCAAGAAGCCCGTTGATCTGAAGATTCTTGTGACCCTGTCCTGCAATATGTGTCCCGATTTGGTAAAGTCTGCCCAAAGAATTGCCGCTGAGAATCCCAATGTCACCGCAGAGGTCTATGACATTCACCATTTCGAAGGCTTGAAAAACCAATATCAAATTATGAGTGTGCCTTGTATGATCATGAATGACCAAGCTCTGACATTCGGAAAGAAAACCATAGAGGAGATCCTGAGTATGATCGAATCCGGATCGGCGGGGAGAACCTGAGCCATTGGAAGCAAAGAGGGAGGCGGAGGAAAAGCATCGTTTTTCATCCTCCTCCCCTACCCTTAGCACATTCTGTTTCAAAACAATGACACAGTGTCTGCGTACAAGCATAGAATATTCGTAGGAGGTGTTTGATTTGAAGCATCGAGAGTATATCTGTGTGACGGACGGCAGTTCATCCACGGATACAAGGTCGCAAAAACCATTTATCCTGCATGTGCAAAAAGCGATCCTGCTGTCCTTGGAAGAGAGAAAGCTGATCTCAAAGCAGCAGAGGAGGCAATGTGAGGAAGCATTGGAAAACCGATCATTCCACATATAAACGGCTGATAAAGCCGTTGTTATCGGTAGCAGACATCATATAGAGATGTCGTTCCTGATTTTTCTCAGCAATCAAGCACTGTCGGGAAGGGAGCTTTGTAGGATGAAGCGATACGAGGGTTTCTATCGGGAAGAACAGGGAAAAAAGCGGATCGCGGCATATTGCCGTGTTTCCACAGATCATGAGGATCAGGCCAATTCCTTCGAGAGCCAGCAACGGTACTTCCGTCAGTACATCGCCGCAAATCCCCATTGGGAGTTGTATGAAGTCTTTGCCGACGAAGGGATCTCCGGCACAAGTACGAAAAAAAGAAAAGAATTTAACCGTATGATCGATTGTGCGAAAAATGGGGAGATCGATATGATCGTAACAAAGGAAATCTCCCGTTTCGCAAGGAACACCCTGGACAGCATCTATTACACCCGCATTCTGAAGAAGCTGGGGATCGGTGTGATCTTTATGAACGACAACATCAACACCTTAGATGGGGATGCAGAGCTCCGTCTTGCCATCCTGTCCTCTATTGCCCAGGAGGAAAGCCGAAAGACCTCCGAACGGGTGAAATGGGGACAGAAGCGCCGCATGGAGCAAGGCATCGTTTTCGGCAGGAGCATGCTTGGCTATGATGTCCAAGCCGGAAAAATGACCGTCAATGCAGAAGGTGCCGCCGTTGTTCGGCTGATTTTCCACAAGTTTGTCACAGAGGGAAAGGGAACCCATGTCATCGCAAGAGAGCTTCGGGAAGAGGGAGTCAAACCCTTGAGAGTGAAGGAGTGGAGCAATACCGTGATCCTACGGGTGCTCCGCAACGAGAAGTACTGCGGAGATCTTGTGCAGAAAAAAACTTATACCCCCGATTTTTTATCCCATGAGAAGAAATATAACCGTGGGCAAGAGGAGCTTGTGATCCTAACAGACCATCATGAGCCCATCATCTCCAGAGAACTGTTTGAGGAAGCTAACCGCATTCTGGACAGGAGAGCCCTGTCTCAGGAGAGTCTGGCAAAACACAGCAATCGCTATGTGTTTTCCGGAAAAATCAAATGTGGCCGTTGCGGACAGAGCTATGTCGCAAGGTATAAGACCCGAAAGGACGGAAGCAAATACAAGGCATGGGCTTGTTATCAGGCACAGAAGAAGGGAAAGCCTCATGTCGATCCTGTGGGGAATGCTGTCGGATGCCCTTTTGAAAGTATTCGGAATGAGGATGCCATTCACATTATGGCTCTGGTGACCCGGAGCCTGAAGCTACATAAAACCACCATTGTAGAGGATCTGATCTCGGCGCTCCGTCCTCTTATTCCCCACAAGGCCTCCGACCACACTGCTGCACAGCTTCGGGAGAGAAAAACCGCTTTAGAAAGCAAGAAGCAACGGCTCTTGGAGCTCTATCTGTCCGGGGACATGGATAAAGGGGAATACCTGTCCCTTCGCCAAAGCTATGACGATGAGCTCCGTACTTTGACACAGATCATCGAAGGGGAAATGCAAACGCTCCTGTCGGAAGAAGAGTCGCCGCCCATATCCTCTGTCGAGGCTGCGATCCGAGAATTGATCGGCGGAGTAGAGGAGGAAGATGTCCTGTATAGAGAGCTACTCCGGAAAATGGTGATCCATGACCGAGAGCATATTGATGTATACCTGAATTTGCACCCGGGAAAGTGGTCTTTTACGGTCGGAAGGGAAAGGGAGCAGACCAGGGGGGCAAAGCTTCCATTACCGATACATCGGTAGGTGTGGAGGAGCTGGGACACTTGGAGATGGTGGGAACCATTGTCCACCAGCTCACACGGAATCTAACGGAGGAGGAACGCAGAAGCAACGGCTTTGCCCAATATTTTGTGGATCACAGCCAAGGGGTCTATCCCCAGGCCGCCGCAGGAGTCCCCTGGTCAGCGGCCATGATGCAGGTCAAGGGCGATCCCATCACAGACCTTGCAGAGGACATGGCTGCAGAGCAAAAAGCCCGTACGACCTACGACAACATTCTCCGTCTCTCCGACGATCCGGATGTCAACGACGTGATCAAATTCCTTCGGGAACGGGAACTCGTCCACTTCCAGCGCTTCGGCGAAGGGATGGAAAAGCTCCGCAGACGCTTGGATGAAAAGAACATCTACTATATGAACCCCGCAGTCAAATAGGCTCCGTCAAGCACTGCTACCGCAGTGCTTGGGGAAACTCCCACCCCTGTGGCTCCCTCCCGGAGGGAGCCACTACATCTAAGCCCCGTCAAGCACCGAGACTCTGTATCCTCTCCCGATCCACGGTCAGAAGCTGTGGCTTTCCCCCCCTGTCAAAAAACAAAATTGCAAACCGCAGAGATTTTTCTGTACTTTTTGATCAAAATGTGATATATTAGGGGTTGGAGTATACTAACTATTTGTAAAGAGACAAAAGGAGGCAGATATATGAGTTCTGATCATTCTGTATTTGTAATCAAAAACGGCCTGCTGAGTAAGTATACAGGGCAGGAAGAGGAAGTGATCATCCCTCATGGTGTCTGGAGCATCGGATGGGGTGCATTCGAAGGAAATGAGAAGATTCGTCGTTTAGTCGCTCCCGGCGGCCTGCTCCGTATTGGCGGCGAGGCTTTTTCCGGCTGTAGCGAGCTGGAGGAGGTAGAGCTTCCCACCAGTCTGGAGTTGCTTGGACCGGCGGCATTCAGTGACTGTCCCAAGCTCCGCAATCTGACCATGCCCAAGAAGGCAGATTTCAGCCCCAATACCTTTGGAGGCACCACCGGTACGGTGGAAATCTCCTATGTTGAATATGAAGAATCCCCTGTCATCGACCCCGATACCGAGATCATCGCCGATTATTCCTTCCGCAACCGTCGGGATCTGAAGCATGTTGAGATCCCTGAGGGTGTGACCCGTATCGGTCTGTGCGCTTTTGAAGGCTGTCGGAATTTGCAGAGCATCTGCCTGCCGGACAGCCTCGTAGAAGTGGGCCCCATGGCATTCAAGGACTGCTGTTCCCTGACGGAGCTGGTACTGCCCCGCAGTTTGGAGCGGATCGGTGCAGATGCTTTCTCCGGCTGTTCCATGCCTGAGACCCTGCTGTTGCCTGAGACAGTGACAGAAATTGGGGACTATGCCTTCCGTGATTGTACCGCACTGAAGGCCGCCATGCTTTCCGAGGGTCTGCTTCGGATCGGCAAGGGCGCATTCGAAGGTTGCTCCCATTTGGAGAGCATCAATATCCCCAAGGGAACCGAGGTCATTGGTGAGCGCGCCTTCCGTGGCTGTGCCGCTCTGAAGGTCATCGGTCTTCCCCAGAGCCTGATAGAGATCGGACAGGAAGCTTTCAGAGAATGCAGCTCCCTGACCAATATTTCCGTCCCCAAGACCATCGAGCATCTGGCAGAGGGTGTGTTCCATTCCTGCCTTTCTCTTGTGACCCTGAATGTACAGGACGGTGTCCGCAGTCTGGGTGCTGCCTCCTTTGAGGGCTGTGTCGGTCTGAAGGAGCTGACCCTGCCGGAAAGCGTCATCGCCTTGGAGGCCGGTGCCTTCCGTAGCTGTTCTAACCTGAAGAAGGTCAAGCTCCCCACACAGATGGAGCGTATCGGTCCCTGCTGCTTCCAGAGATGCACCAGCCTGCGGGATATGCAGATGTCCCCGGAATTAGAGGTCATCGGAGCCTCTGCCTTTGAGCACTGCTGGTCTCTCCAGGAGCTGACCGTTCCCCCTTCCGTCAAGGTTCTGGGACGTGCCGCCTTCAAGGATTGCGCCCGTCTGCATACCTTGGATCTCCGTTCCCGCCGTCTGTTCATCGGCTCCATGGCCTTCGAGGGCTGTGTAGGCTTGAGCAATCTTTCCCTCCCCCGTGCCTATGAGTTAGAGGATGCTCAGAGCCTTGCCGCTTGTCCCTGTGTAGAGACAGAAGGTGGCTACTATTTCCTGGAGGATGTGCTCCTGCGCTGTGAGGAGGAGGCGATCTGTGAAGCCACCGGCGAGCCTGCTCCCATTCCCGAAAAGATCCATAAGATCGGCGCCCATGCCTTTGCCGGTATGGAACAGCTCAAGAAGATCCGCATTCCTCACACCGTTACCGAGATTTGGGAAGGGGCCTTTGAGGGCTGTAGCTCCCTCCGTGAGGTAGTCCTGTCCAAAAACCTCAGCCGTTTGGATCCCTTCGCCTTCCGTGATTGCACCGCACTGGAGAACTGCTATGTTCCCCTTGGTGACAAGGAGCATGAGGAGGACGAGGAGCTGAAGGTTGAAATTCCCAAGGGCATCCGCATTCTGGGAGAAGGAGCATTCACCGGCTGTACTGCCATGCAGAAGCTCGTTGTCCGCAAGGGTGTGGAGGAGATCGAGGAAAGAGCCTTCCAAGGCTGTAGCTCTCTGATCACCGTGAACCTCCCTGCAAGCATCACCGCCATCTGGGACGAAGCCTTTGCAGAGTGTATCGCCCTGACCAAGATTTCCGTCCCCAAGACCGTGGACCGTATCGCTCCCAGAGCCTTTGCCGATTGCAGTGCTCTGCGCTTCGTCTCCTTCAGTGAAGGAAGCGGTGATCTGGGCGAGTCCTCCTTCGAGAACTGCACCGCCCTGCAGATCCTCCGCCTGAGCCCCAGCAACAAGCGGATCGGCGACCGTGCCTTTGCCGGTTGTGACAGTCTCCGCACCCTGAGCCTGCCTGAGGGTCTGACCACCATCGGAGAAGAGGCCTTCCGTGGCTGTAGCAGTCTCCGTACCCTGAGCCTTCCCGACAGCCTCCAGAGCATCGGTACCGCCGCTCTTCCCGAAGGGAAGAAGCTCACCGTCCACTGCAATGCCGGCAGCTTCGCCGCAGGCTATGCAGAGCAAGCCGGTCTCAAGTACCACACAGAGACTGCGGAATAAATCCTAATTTCATCCCACAAGGCCTCCCCATGAGCGATATGCATGGGGAGGCCTTTTCTTTTGTATCCGTTTTTTATTCCGCAAGTAATGGCGGTAGAGATCGGAGGTCAAAAGTGTCTAAGGGACATCACAAAGATCACAGCGGGGCAGTATATCCCCCACCCGAGTACGGAATTCGGGTGGGGGATATACTGAAACGGTGTTTCGATTTCAAGAAGCCATGAAAACCTGACCGATGGTATACATGGGGCCGTGATAGCATACCGTATCGGCCCCGTCTACCTCAGGTCCTGTAAGGTCGAGCTGACAATTGTAATAATCGTAGAATATCCCTGTTGTATTAGGGCCTAAGCCTACACCGTTTTCATTCGCTGTACATTGATAGGAATAATGGTTTAGCTTCAGGTCGCAGTCTCCTGCCAATGCCGCTGATAATTGGAATGCCTCAAAGGCAATGAAAGGTTTCCTGTATTCTCTCTTCAACAGTCTTTCGCCTCCTTGTCAAGTTATGGGAGTCTATAGGTCTGATTGCTTGTTTGCTATAACCGCATTTCACAAGCATCAAATTAGCTAAAGACTCCGATCCTGTGGAGGCGAGTAAGTCGCCTCCACTGTGTATCATTTACTGAAAGTATGCTTTTGCGCTATCGCTGTAGGCAAAGAGAGCCTTACACACAGCCCCCAGAGTGCCTGTCTTGTTCCTGCCGTAGGTATCCGCACTGTACTTGAGTGTGCAGGATACTGCCTCGTCTCCTGCATAGATCTGCGCAGAAACTACCGTTCTCAGCTCTGCAGCCAAGAGGCCGTCAAAGGAGAATGCATACTGTCCTGCATGGGCATTGTAGGCTTCTATCTCTCGGACGGTAGCAGTGACGAGCTTTCCGTCAATATCCGTATAGCTCACTCGAAGGTTCAGGTCACCTAAATCGCCATTGTATTCGCCGATGGCGAATACAAATTTCAGCGCCACCTTAGATCCTAAATTCATGGACTTCCCCACCCATTCGACAGTGGGGCTCTCCAAATCCTTCCCTATCACATTGGTATTGCCAAAGGTGACCGTATCCAAGTCGGTGCAATAGCCCCTCTGCTCCTCGGTCATGTCGGAATCTGCAAGAGCATTCAAACGGTAGCCCTTGAGGAGCTGTGCCTGCGCACCGTAGCGGAGAAGGTTCGCACACAAGACCTTCAGCTTCTCCGAGCCGGTCTTGTTCATCTGGGTATAGGCATAGCGGGAGACGGAATACACATCCGTGTCTGAATAATGATCCTGACCGTCCTTATTCCAGTGGAGAACGGCTTCCATTTCGTCATTCATCCGGACAGCAGTAATTCCCGTCAAGGTGAAGTAGTAATAGGCATCCTTTTCCACAGGGTACAGGGTGACATACTCGGAGTCTGTCTGCTGTTCTCCCTCGTAGACAGGGATGGCCACCTCCATAGTAATGCCCTCACAGCCCTCCAAGTCAGCCTTGGAAACCACATAATTCACAGAAATATCTCCGGCCAGATTCAGGCTGTGCATGATCTTAGCACCACTGTCTAAAATGGCTGTCTGAGGGAATTCCTTGATAAAGACGGCAGCCGCCTTTAGTGTCTGTCCGTCCACAGCGAAGGAATAGGGCAGAACTTCGGTGGTATCAATGGCTGTCGTGCTTGCGTAGACCACCTTCAGATCGGTCACAGACAGCACATGGCCGGGATTGGTGGGATCGTAGCTTCCGGCGTTGTAGCCGTTGTAAATGACCAAGTAGGTATTTTGCTTTGCAGAGAGATTTTTGGTGTTCAGAGAATAGTACATATCGGTGGAGGTTTTGACCGTTTTCGCAATTGCTGTAGCCTTGTCCAATTTTCCGATATCTGTGGTTGCAGAGGTCACAAAGCCGGCACCCAGAATTGCCTCATCTCCCCGAATGGTCTTGGCGCCCACATCAATGCGCAGGGGGATCTGCCCGTTTGTAAACTCCAGCTTGAATGCCACAGCCTGACCGGGAGAAAGGTAGACCTCATTCTTAGGTCCTGCCTTCTCATAGGTTGCGGCAGTGACGGCCGTATGGTTGTTAATCTGAATGAGGGTAGAACCTCCGGCGCTGTTCCCTGCGTTTGTAAATTCCTTGGTATCTACAAACATGGCGCCCTTTATCAGACCGGTAATCCCCTCTGTATTCGCCACATCCAGCAAGAAATCTCGGAATTTCGTGATGACCGGCCGAGCCTCACGGTCTGCCGTATAGGCCTCGTAGGCAAGGCCTTGGTCACCCTTTAAGCTCGACCCGCTCACATCAATAGGATCGTAGATCCGAAGGGCATCAAAGTAGAACTGGTTGCCGAAGGAAAGCCCGATGGCAGGGATGTTCACCTTATCATTGACCTCTACAGATACATAGTGTCTGCCATAGCTCAAATCCTTGATAAACACAACAGGGATCTGATACAGATTGAGCTCACCGTAGTTATTCACAGTAAGGGCTCTTTCCCGATTTGCTTCGGTCATTGCCTCATCTGCATAAACGGTCACTCGGATAGAACCCTGGGATGTATTGGTACGGCTGATGATCTCAAAGCCCGTACCTACGAAGGAGAACTTGATCCGGGTATAGTTGGGAATGTCGGACTCTTTGCCCGGGATAACACCTGCTCCCTCTACATATAAGCTCTTGCCGTTAGAAAGCAGGGTATCGTTGTCGTAAGAGGGATCGTAGCCATAGGGATGATCCGCCCCAACAGGCAAATATCCCTGAAGATTGTCGGCACTTCCCTCTGACTTGGTTGCGTTGGCAGCCCCCGCCTGACCCCATTGGGTGTAGTAGGTAACCGCATTGGCGCTGTTGGTTCGTTTTTCTGTATAGCTCAGTTCGCTTTTAAAGGTCTCTGCCTCATAGTAGACCGAGGTAGCCGGGATCGTACGCAAGCGCAGGAGAATATAGGGATAGGTCACCGTCTTGCCCCCTGCCCCGGTAACGGTACAATTGCTGATGTTGTAAACAGCAAATACGCAATCCGTTCCCTCAAGGAACTTGTTGGGAGTATAGGTGATTGCAGAGCTGCCGAAGGAGAAATCGCCCTGCGTACCGCTATATTTGGTGACAATAGGGGGACGTGTCTTCAGAAGCTGACCGCTATAGCCGTTGCCGGTAGTAAGTCCCACGCAACTGCCCACGGATACTGAGGAGCCGCTGGCTACGGTGATGCTTTTTTTCAAAACATCGGCGGTGATCTGAATGGACTTGCCGTAATCCAATACAAGGGAGGTATCCCTCCCCTTTGGGGCAACGAAGGCGGTAATGACACGGCTGGCCGTGCCGGTAATGAGCTTTTCGTCAAGGGTGAAGCAATCGGAGTACACCGTGTTGATATAGGGAGTATCCTCTTTCGCCACCACACGCTTGAATCCGTAGACGCTGAGCTTGCAATTTATCGGCACACCCAAGGTCAGCAGCTCCTTCAGCATGGCCACAGATGTAATGTTCACTCGATAACAGCCTGCGGGAAGAGAACCGTAGGTACTGCCGGAAAGCTTATTGGCTTTTTGCAGGAGCTCTCTCATCTGTGCTAAGGTCTTAACAACAGGTGCGGAGGTATTAAGAGGGCCTCCCGAAATGGTGGTATAGTATAGGCGCAGATCCGTGATCTTTGTGAGACTGTTCAGGAGCACCGACCCATGGGAAACAGTCACTCCCAAGGTAGAATCCGTGAAGGAGAGCTTCTGCACAGGTACGTCACGGGTATTCTGCAGATCGAAGCTATAGGCTACCGTGTCACCCACAGTGATGGGGGCATAGTCGATGAGCTCCGGCCCCTTGCCGGTGGTAGGATCTACCATAGACACACCGCTCTCGGTGTCCAGATACTGTCCCTTGGTGGTGAGGGTGTCTGTATCGACGATCTTGATATTGGTAGCAAATTTCAGGTTAGAGCCCTCGGTTCGCCGCTCGGCATAGAACATATCGAAGGTATACACTTGCCCGTCTACAAGTCCCAGAGTTTCGGCCTTTTCGTTCAGGATGACCGTTCCCTTGGCAGCAGTGTGGGCACCGCCCAAATCCAGTGCCATAGTGTTGTTGACATAGAAATAAACATCATCGTCTCCGCTAAACTCGAAGTAGAGATCCTGATCCTTATAGTATACAAAACTGCCGTAGGCATGCATGGTGAAGTTGTAGTTTGTCTTCTTGAAACCGTCCAAGGCATCGGGACTCAGGTCAGTTTCCTTGTTGTTCTTCTCAAAGCCTAAGTTATCAATGGGCGCAAAACAAGGAACCTGCCATGTGGTCAGACCTCGGTTGACACGTGGCATAATATTTCCCATGTGTCCGTTATAGGAAATGTTCTGATTGGCATCAATGGAATACAGTCCGTCTATATCCGTGTACAGGCGGAGACTGGTTCTCTCGGGAACCTTGGTGTTATAGGCATAAGTACCTTCTCCCGTGACAGGTCGCCACAGGTTGGTCAGCATATAATATGCCAGAGCGTAACAACTGTTCTTATCCATGTTATCCCAGTAGAGGGTGTCACCGTATTTGCCGCCAACAGTGGTATCCACTACCGACTCCAGATCTCCCAAGGGAACATTTTTATTTCGGAGAAGGTTGTAAAAGGTTTTGTTCCAGTCTACATTATGGCTCGTCAATCGATCCAAGCGTGTGGTTTCCGAATAGTTGTACATATCCGCTTCATTCGTTTTGTAATGCAGGAGCTTGGCAACAAAGTCTACTACCTCTCTGCGGTACATGGGATAGCCATTATGCAGCTTGTTTTCCATGATCCCTGTGCGGTAGAAAGGTGCACCTGATCTATACACTACGTCACCCGGCAGAGTCAGATTCCCCCCGGGGATAGCGAAGTACTCAGGCTTGGTTTTATAGTCGTGAACTAAGCTGAAATACACGTTGTCAAATTCCATCATGAACAGGTCGGAACGGAAGTCTAAGATCTCAACGGGAATATCAATAAAGCTGTAGAAGGAAATGAGGGTTTCTGCCGCCTTGGTCATATCCCCACGGGGATCGGCATCGTTAGGCATGGGCAGAACATTATATTTTTTGTAGGTGCTGACGGCACTGTTAAAGGCGGTAATCAGGGCCTTGGTATTGGC
>JAFOZC010000169.1 GCA_017391305.1 Oscillospiraceae bacterium
GAGGCAGCTCTCCAACTGGAGGAAGAGGTCGCAGATCTGGATGTCCGCGCTCCCGGTGAGGTCTACTCCAAGAAGACCGGTGCTTCCATCGGCTACTATGAGCTGACTCATACCGCTACCAGCGGTACCGGCAGAGGACAGATGATCGCCCACGGCAGCTATGTGACCATGGCCGCCTCCGTTCCCTACGGCGCACACTTTGCACAGGTTGCTGTCAATGTGAAGACCGGCGAGATCAAGGTGCAGAAGTTCTATGCCCTTCAGGATGCAGGCACTCCCATCAACCCCGAGTGCGCCCTGACCCAGATGTACGGCGCTGTCATGAAGTCCATCGGTCACAGCCTGTATGAGAACATGGTGCTGGACAAGGACGGCAGATGCATCAATGCCAATCTGACGGACTACGGCGCACCTATGATCGGCGACGCTCCCGAGGACTTCAAGTCTGTCCTCATTGACGTAGATGACGAGCATGGCCCCTTCGGTGCAAAGTCTATTTCCGAAATTGCCTGCAACGGTGCAGCCCCTGCCATCGGTATCGCCATCCACGATGCCTGCGGTGTATGGATCCGCAACTGGCCCATGACCCCGGAGAAGATCCTGAAGGCATTGGGCAAGATTTAATATATTTTACTGTCCTATGGGCGCTCCTGCGCCCATAGGACGAGACAACATAAAGGAGGCACATTTTATGAGCCGTCATGTAGGTCAAAGCGTCAAGCGTGTGGACGCATTCGACAAGGCAACAGGCAGAGCCAAGTACACAGACGATCTCTGTGACAAGAATGCCCTGATCGTCAAGGTCGTCCGTTCCACCGTGGCTCACGGCTTTGTCAAATCCATAGATATTTCCGAGGCCGAGAAGATCCCCGGCGTCGTTAAGATCCTGACCTGTTTCGATGTCCCCGACATCAAGTTCCCCACCGCAGGTCACCCTTGGTCTACCGATCCCTCCCATCAGGACACCGCTGACCGCAAACTCTTGAACCAACACGTCCGCTACTACGGTGACGATGTTGCCGCTGTCGTGGCAGAGGACGAGGTCGCCGCCGCACAGGCTGCCCGTCTGGTCAAGGTAGAGTATGAGACCCTGCCCTTTGTTTTAGATGTACAGAAGGCCATGGAGCCGGATGCCCCTCAGATCCATGAGGAATTCCCCGGCAATGTGCTGAAGCACACCTCCAACATCCGTGGCAACTACGAAGAGGCCATCAAGGAAGAGGGCCTCATCTGTGTAGACAAGTGGTACGATACCGCTTCCGTCCAGCACTGCCATATTGAGAACCACATTGCTGTGGCCTATGAAGAGGCAGGCAAGATCGTTGTGGTCTCCTCCACCCAGATCCCCCATATCGTCCGCCGTACGGTGGGTCAGGCTTTAGGTGTAGATTGGGGCAAGATCCGCATCATCAAGCCCTATATCGGCGGCGGCTTCGGCAACAAGCAGGACACCCTGTATGAGCCCCTTGCCGCATGGCTGTGTATGCAGGTAGGTGGCAGAACCGTCAAGTTAGATATCCCCCGTGAGGATACCTTTATTTCCAACCGTATCCGCCATGCAGAGCGCTTCCACATCATCTCCTGGGTGCGCCCCGACGGCACTGTGGTTGCCCGTAAGGTAGATGTCTATTCCAATCAGGGTGCTTACGCATCCCACGGACATTCCATTGCCGCCAAGGGTCTCAATGCTATCCCTCAGCTCTATCCCTGCCCCAATTACTGCGGCAATGCCTATACCGTCTATACCAACCGTGCCTGTGCCGGTGCTATGCGTGGCTACGGCATGCCCCAGGCCTCCTATGCCATCGAGTGCCATGTAGAGGATATTGCTAAGGAATTGGGTGTAGATTCTCTGGAATACCGCCGCAAGCACCTGATGCCTGTAGGCTTTGTAGACGGCTTCTCCAAGAACGAGCTGTACTATGACAGCTTTAACCAGTGCTTCGACAAGGCCGTTGCCTATATGGACTACGACCGCAAGCGGAAGGAATATGAGAATCAGACCGGCGATGTCCGCAAGGGCATCGGCATTGCCACCTATTGGTACAACACCGCTGTTTGGCCCATTTCTCTGGAGCATTCCTCCTGCCGTATGGTGCTGAATCAGGACGGTTCCGTTCAGGTTCAGGTGGGCGAGACCGAGATCGGCCAAGGTGCCGACACTGCCTATGCCCAGATGACCGCCGAGATCTTAGGCTTGAAGGACTACCGTGATGTCCACATGATCTCCACTCAGGATACGGATATTACCCCCTTCGGCACCGGCGCTTATGCCTCCCGTCAGACCTATGTTGTGGGCTTCTCCATCAGCCAGACCGGCAACATCCTGAAGCGGAAGATTCTGGAATATGCCGTAGAGCTGACCCGTTGCCCCCTGACCAATCTGGATATTGTGGACAGCAACATCGTCCGCACCATTGACGGCAGAGTGCTCATGAGCCTGAAGGAGTTAGCTACCGAGGCCCTCTACAGCATGACCCACAGTGTCCATCTCACCGCAGAATCCTCTTATCAGATCAAGAATAATGCCTACTCCTTCGGTTGCTGCTGTGCAGAGGTGGAGGTGGATATCCCCATGTGCCGTGTACAGCTCAAGAAGATCATCAATGTCCATGACTGCGGCAAGCTGATCAATCCCCAGCTTGCGGAGGCACAGGTTCACGGCGGTATGTCTATGGGCATCGGCATGGCCCTGTCCGAGACCCTCCTGTGGGACGAGAAGACCGGCGCACCTCTCAACAACAACCTGCTGGACTACAAGCTGTCCTCTACCATGGATCACCCCCATCTGGAGGCACAGTTCGTGGAGAATCCCGAGCCCACCAGCCCCTTCGGCACCAAGTCTCTGGGCGAGCCTCCCACATGTCCCGTTGCTCCC